>JACCWL010000159.1 GCA_013697645.1 Tatlockia sp.
TGTAATCCGTCATCGCTAATCTCCTCGGTTGTTATTGTTGTTTCGCAACTCAATAGTACCGAATTCTAGCGATGACTCCAGCCCCGCAGAGTCAATCAAAATTTACAGCAGTTTACGGACTTAACCTATGCCAAATTCAGCGACTTGGGTTTATTTTAGAAAAGATTGATGTTTTAGAAGATGAGGAGAAACAGAAAAGAACAATCAATAAACTTGCAGAATATCTAAAAGATTCAGAGCGTCCGTTTATAGCGCTTGTGCCTTCCCTATCTAAAACTGGGTGTCCTAGGTGTCAAAAATGGAAAATTATTGAAAATACAAGATTTTGAGAGTGATTTCTGATTCCGAACTTTTTATTCAAAGGTGGCGACAAAATGCTGAATGGCAAACACTGGCTCAAGTGGAGCAAGATTTAGTAATAAGTAGAGCATTAGTAAATTTGTATAATGAGCCGCATGTTAGAGAGGCTTTAGTTTTTCGAGGTACTGCAGCCTTATTGCCAATATGGCATGCCTGACCCCATAGGCTTTTTCTTAGAGAAGAAATAATAAAATAGCAGATTGAATTTATAAGGAAATGAAAAATGTTAAATGATTTAAGTACACTAGAGTTGAATGAAAATCAAAAAATAGTTTGGCAACATGAAAGAGCTTATTGGGAAGCATTGAAAAATGCGGATCTAAATTCTTTATTAAAATTAATACATAAAGAAATAATAATATGGCCGAGCTGGTCAAAAAGATCAATGAATAAATTAGACTTTGAGCAACATCTAAAACAGAATTTACAAGCCCAAGAAGCTTTAGTCGAATTAAAAGCAGAATCTTTATTATTAATTGGTGACACTGCAATTATTTACTATCTGGCTAAACAATCGGATAAGGAAAAGGCTGATAAAATAACGCATGTTTGGTTATTTGAGAAAGACAAATGGCTCATGGTAGGAGGTACCAGCTCTAATAAAGACTAATGCCTCGCCAACATTCAATCTTGTGGTGAGCTGCTTAGATTGAATGTTGTCGCGTTAAACACCCCTAGTTAAGTTATAATTCATACAAATGAAAAAGCTTTTAGCTGGAATTACAATGAAAAATAGTAAACATCAGTCCCTAACCCAATTTATCTTTAACATCGTTAAGCCCTATAAAGGCTATCTTGCTATTTTTGCCTTTGTAGCTTTATTTTGGGCATTCACCAATACCTTGCTACCTTATATTCTAAAAATCATTATCGATAAGGTAGCTGGATTTCAAGGCGACAAAGTTTCTGCATTTACCGCTATTCAACCGTATATTTTTCTCTACATCGTTCTATGGATAATTTTATGCTTGGATATGCGACTGCTGGACTGGGCAAAACTCAAATTGTTTCCCAGCCTTAGACAAGATGCTATGTCAAAGATGTTTGCTTATTTAAATCAGCACTCTCATCATTATTTCCAAAATAACTTCGCAGGAAGTCTGATTAACAAGGTTGTCGATATGCAAGGAGGGATTGTTGAAATTCTTAATATCCTTGATGATGTCTATGCTCAAGTCCTGGGACTGACGATTGCAATCGTTACGTTATTATTAATTCATCCTGTCTTTGCATTTATTTTAGTCGCATGGGTAGTTGTATTTCTTGCTATTACCTTTTTATTTTTAAAATCCATTCAAAATCTTTCCCATGTATTTGCCGAAGCACGAAGTTCCTTAGTGGGGAAAATGGTTGATAGCATCGGCAACATTGTGAATATTCGTTTATTTGCAAAGCATCGCTATGAGAACAGCTACATCGGTGAATCAATTGCCTATACGGTGCAGCAAGATAGGAACATGTTAGCCAAAATTATTCACATGCGGATATGGTGGGATGTAAGTATTGTAGCTTTGTTAGGCATCAATATTTGGATGCTTGGAAAAATGTACAGCCAGAACTTGGTTACCGTGGGTGACTTTAGTTTTATTATAACCCTCTCAATCAGCATCTTGTGGAATCTATGGTTTATCGCAGGACAGTTCGTTTCTTTTTCAGAGCAAGTTGGCAAGTGCAGACAAGCACTTACTATTATTAATGCGGCTCACGACATCGTTGATATAAAAGATGCTAAACCTTTGGTGGTTACTCAAGGTGAAATTCAATTTAAAGATGTTAGTTTTCACTATGGTGATGGAGCAAAATTATTTCAGAATAAAAATATTCTCATTCATTCTGGTGAAAAAGTAGGCCTTGTTGGTTTTTCAGGTAGTGGTAAAAGCACCTTTGTAAATCTCATCTTAAGATTATTTGAGGTTGAATCAGGCTCTATAACGATTGACCATCAAAATATTAACGACGTACTGCAAGAATCGTTGCGCGAAAGTATTGCTTTAATTCCTCAGGATATTTCCTTATTTCATCGCACGTTAATGGAAAACATTCGTTATGGTTGCTCCAATGCAAGTGATGAAGACGTAATTGAAGCGTCTAGAAAAGCCCACTGCCATGAGTTTATTAGTCAACTTAATGAAGGCTATCAATCGATGGTGGGGGAGCGAGGCATAAAACTATCCGGTGGCCAGCGTCAGCGAATTGCTATTGCACGAGCCATATTAAAAAATGCCCCCCTCCTGATTTTGGATGAAGCAACTTCAGCGCTGGACTCTGTGACTGAGAAATACATTCAAGATGCTTTACATCATTTAATGCATGGAAAAACCACTATCGTCATTGCGCATCGTTTATCTACACTTTCTGAAATGAATAGAATCTTAGTTTTTGATAATGGGCAGATTATTGAAGACGGAACTCATGAAGAGTTAATTCGGTTAAACGGCCACTATGCCAAAATGTGGCACATGCAAGCTGGTGGGTTTCTTCCTGAGTATTTAGATGATAAAGAGACAAATGTATGAATCAAATAGGAGCAGATGAGCAAGTAATAAGCCCCAATGTTATTCAAGAGGCCCAACATTTATTAGGGCAATGTTTTGCAAATCCATGCGAGATTAAGTCAGCTACTTTTTTAAGTGAGCCCGATCGAAGAAACCTAGTTTTGCGGCTTTATTTGGAAAATAAATCTGATGATATCCCTGCAAGCATCATTCTAAAGCAGTCCTTGCCCGAAGCAACCGATGATAACGACAAAGAGGCTTATGCGCGGTTCGCACGAGATTGGGCTGGCCTTGAATTTTTAAGTGGGGTCAAACAATGGCATCACAGTGTTCCAAAATTTTATGGTGGTAATAAGGAACATCGATTCATCCTACTTGAAGATTTAGGCCTTGAACACATTAGTTTGGTAGATTCCTTAACCCTACCTAATCGAGCGGAGGCAATTGCTGCCTTGACTCGATTTATGATGGCACTGGGACATTTTCATGCTGCAAGTTTTGGTCATGTTTCAGAATATGAAACTATTTTGCATAACATTAATGAGCAGGCCGAAAGTATACAAGATGAGCTTGATTTTATGTTTAATGATTTGTTACCTAAACTTGAGCTAGCCAATAAAAGCCTTGGATTAACTATCACACCAGAGATTATCCACGAAGCACAAAGCATAATTAAATCACTCATTACACCAGGCGCATTTACAGTGTTAACTCATGGGGATATTTGCCCAGACAATGTATTTGATCATAAGGATTCTCAAGAATTACAACTCATCGATTTTGAATGGGCAGTCGTGCGTAATGCGTTATTGGATGGCACTTACTTGCGAATGAGTATGCCCACCTGTTGGTGCGTTAAGGCTATACCCTATGAGGTTATTGAGCCTTTAGAAGCAATCTACAGGGAGGAATTAAAACGCGCAATACCCGCGGCCTCCGATGATTTAGCTTATTTAACGGCCTATACTGAGGCTTGCGGTTTTTGGTTATTACAACAAACCATTCCCTTTCTAAACTCTGTTATAGATAACGATAGAGTGGGCTCATCAGGGCCAACTCCTGAAAATTCCTTATGGAAACCAGAAGAAAATAATGTCAGACCACGAGTTCTAACAAGACTCCAAGCCTTTATCGATGTGGCATCAAAAAATGATCAATTACCTCACTTAAGGAAAATGGCAGAAGATTTGTTAAGTGCAGTTAAAATCCGTTGGCTAGATGTGAAACCACTTGAATTCTATCCTGCGTTTATGGATCTTAAACCATGAAGCGATACATCATAACGGGCACTCCAGGCTGTGGAAAAACCTCTGTAATCCGTGCCATAGAATTAACAGGAGCAAGTGTTGTAAGCGAGGCAGCAACTGATCTTATTGCCTTTAGACAAGCACAGGGTGATACAGCACCTTGGAAACACTCTAATTTTATTGACGATATTGTTGAGCTTCAAAAACATCGGCAAATTGATATGTGTGCAGATTACTCACAGCTGCATTTTTACGACCGCTCACCAATTTGCACCTATGCACTTGCCCTATACCTTGAGTTTAAGCCATCCCACAACTTGATGAATGAAATAAAACGAATCCAAAAATATAATATTTATGAAAAACAAGTTTTCTTCCTTGAAAACTTAGGCTTTATAACAAATACCGATGCAAGACAAATAAGTTTTGAAGACTCATTAATATTTGAGCAAATTCATAGAGACGCTTATGCAAAATTTGGTTATGAATGTGCGGAGATTCCTGCTAAGTCTATCAATGAACGAGTAGACATTATTTTGAGAACAGCATGAATGACGATAATAGAAACATGCTAATTAATATAATCCCTAAAAAAGTTATGATTATGGGACGTCCCGGCAGTGAAAAATCCACTTTTTCCATTCATATTTAGTTCATCTCATTTAGGA
>JACCWL010000170.1 GCA_013697645.1 Tatlockia sp.
ACATTGGGATAAGGGGTACGAAATGTCGGGCCAGGGGCGCCGACCTACGCTTGCTATTATTAGTTCATTTAATTGCAGCGGAGCCTCGAGCCCGACGTCGTTTCTCTCAATATAGATGAGGAATTAATTTTATGATTACACCAAAACAAGCAGGTTATAAAATGCCAGCAGAGTGGCATCCTCACGCCAGTTGCTGGATGGCTTGGCCTAGTCATCAAGAAAGTTGGGCGGCAATCGGTTTTGAGCGCGCCCGAATTGCCTATGCTCGTGTGGCAAACGCCATTGCTCAATATGAACCTGTCACGATGCTCGTAAATCCAGGTGAGGAAGAATTAGCAAGAGAATTATGTGATGAAGCTATTCGTTTAATCGCTCTTCCTATCAATGATTCTTGGACTCGCGATACCGGCCCCACTTTTTTGTTAAATGCTGAGCAAGAATTAGCAGGCGTTGATTGGATTCACAATGCTTGGGGCGGCAATTATGCTGATTGCGCCCTAGACAATCAAATTGCGGGAGCCATCATTCGTGAAACAAAAGCTCGACAGTTTAAAGCACCCTTAGTGATGGAGGGCGGCTCTTTTCATGTCGATGGGGAAGGAACTGTGCTTACCAGCAAAGAATGTTTACTCAACCCTAACCGCAATCCTCAGCTAGCTAAGAATGATATCGAAGACTATCTTTTCAATTTTCTCGGCGCTGAAAAAATAATTTGGCTAAACAAGGGATTATTAGGCGATGAAACCGATGGCCATGTGGATGAAATTGCCACTTTTATAGCACCAGCCAAGGTTTTAGCTTTGATCACCAGCGATAAATCTGATGTCAATTATTCAATTTTGCATGAGAATTTAGAGATATTAAAATCTGCCAAAGACGCTAACGGTAGAGCACTGGAAGTCTTTACCGTAGAACAACCGCCCGCCACCTATCTTAAGGATGAGCGCTTAACGCTGTCGTATATCAATTTTTACCTAGCTAATCAGGGGATCGTAATGCCTGCATTTGGTCATGAAAAACAAGATAAAGCAGCTTATGAGCTGTTCTGCCAACTTTTTCCTAATCACCAAATTACTCAAATTGACGCCTTGGATGTTTTCGCCGGCGGTGGCGGAATTCATTGTATTACGCAGCAACAACCGCGAGCAAAAACGAGATGACGTAAAAGGTTTGAACAAGTCAAAACGTGTAGGTCGGCGCCCCTAGCCCGACAAGTCTTACCCGTGCATCCTTATCGGGCCAGGGGCGCCGACCTACAATACTGAGCGACTTGAGCTTGGCAAAAAAGGGAGCAAAATGAAATCAGCCGTCTGGGAACCCAAACATCCTGAAAAAAGCAGAATGTGGCAATTTATGCGTTTCGCTGAAAAAAAACATCAACTCAATCTTGAAAATTATCAGCAATTGTATACTTGGTCAGTCAATGAACCAGCCGAATTTTGGCAAACTCTCAAAGCTTATTTTGATTTGTCTTTTAATACTGAAGCAGAAGAAATTCTCAACCACTATGATCACATGATGGATGCAAAATGGTTCATTGGTGCCACCTTTAATTTTGCTGAACAATTATTAAAACGGCGCGACGCGCATCCGGCATTAATTTCAGTGAATGAAAATGGCGAAAGAGAAGTTTTAAGTTTCGAAGAACTCTATCATAAAGTTGCCCAATGCGCTCTCGGTTTAAAAGAAGCCGGTGTCGTCGCAGGCGACCGCGTCGCTGCAATTTTACCCAATGTCTCTTACACGATTATCGCTATGCTGGCTACGACTTCTTTAGGCGCAATCTGGTCTTCTTGCTCGCCCGATTTTGGCGCTCAGGCTGTGATTGATCGCTTAGGACAAATAGAACCCAAAGTACTTTTTACTTGTGATGGTCATCAATACATGGGCAAAATTCATGAGGGTGAGGCAAGGATTAGAGAGGTTAATCAAGCAATCCCTTCTTTAAGAAAGATAGTTATCTGCCCTATTATTCACGCAAAAATTGAGCTTAATGAGTTAGACCACGCCTTGATGTGGTCTGATTTTTTAAAACCCACAGAGCTCTGCGAATTTAAATCCATGCCTTTCGCTCACCCGATTTACATCCTCTATTCATCAGGCACAACGGGCAAACCCAAATGCATAGTTCATGGCGCAGGCGGCACCTTATTACAACATTTGAAAGAACTGGCTTTGCATTCAAACTTGGGCGAACAAGATAACCTTTGTTTCTACACAACTTGTGGTTGGATGATGTGGAATTGGATGGTTTCAGCCTTGGCTTTGGGAACAACCTTAACCCTTTATGAAGGCGCGCCAACCTATCCAACAGCCAATCGATTATTTCAACTCATTGAAGATGAAGAAATTACTGTTTTTGGGACTTCTGCTAAATTTATTTCCTCCACTGAAAAAGCGGGCGTTAAACCAGCCCGTCAATTTTCATTAAAAAGTCTCCGCACAATTCTCTCAACGGGATCTCCCTTGCTCCCTAAAAATTATGATTTTGTCTATCAGCACATTAAAGCTGATGTCCAACTGAGCTCTATTTCAGGGGGCACTGATATTGTCTCTTGTTTTGCCTTAGGCAATCCCCTCCTTCCAGTTTACCGTGGGGAAATGCAATGCTTAGGCCTGGGGATGGCTGTGGAAGTCTTCAATGAGCAAGGGCAATCCTTAACGGAAGAACAAGGCGAATTAGTCTGCACTAAACCCTTCCCCAGCATGCCAGTTAGTTTTTGGAATGATTCAAAACGCGAAGCTTATCGGCATGCCTATTTCGATCGCTTTCCTAGTGTTTGGGCACATGGTGATTTTGCCGAAATCACCAACCACAAAGGTCTAATCATCTATGGCCGCTCGGATGCAATTTTAAACCCTGGTGGTGTTCGTATAGGTACGGCTGAAATTTATCGCCAAGTGGAAAAAATACCTGAAGTGCAAGACAGTATAGTGATAGGCCAGGAATGGCAAGAAGACGTTCGCATAGTTCTCTTTGTTAAACTAAAAAATGGAACGACTTTAGATAAAAATTTAGAAGATAGCATTCGCAAAATAATACGCTCAAATGCATCACCTCGGCATGTTCCGGCAAAAATACTGCAAGTTGCAGACATCCCACGAACTATCAGTGGCAAA
The DNA here is from genome assembly GCA_013697645.1 of Tatlockia sp. Taxonomy (GTDB): domain Bacteria; phylum Pseudomonadota; class Gammaproteobacteria; order Legionellales; family Legionellaceae; genus Tatlockia. The sequence continues at coordinate 3,121 of JACCWL010000170.1, forward strand.
ATAGTAGAGGTAGCTGTTCGTCAAGTCGTTCATAACCAAGCAATCAATAATTTAGGTTCTCTCGCAAATCCTGAAGCCTTAGATTATTTTAAAAATCGCGAGGAGCTAGGTGAGGATTAATTAGAGAATTGGGGTCAGGTCTTTCC
>JACCWL010000206.1 GCA_013697645.1 Tatlockia sp.
TGTTCGCACCTGAGATTATCAACTTCCCATAACTCACTCTAGTGTTGTTTACTTATGGATGAGATATTTAGCTGTAAATTATCTGTTCTTCATACAATGATAAAAAGCCGGAAAATATCCAGCGAAGAATTGGTCCGATATTATTTAAAAAGGATCAATGAAATAAACCCTTACATTAATGCCTTACATCAAGTGGATGAATCTCGCTTACTTAAAGAAGCGAGAAATTGTGACAATCAACTTAAACAAGGCAACTGTATTGGACCCTTGCACGGAATCCCTATCTCAATCAAAGATAATATAGTTACCAAAGATATCGTAACCACAGCAGGTTTAAAGGAGTTCTTAGACTGTATACCAGAAGTCGATGCAACAGTAGTAAAGCGCATTAAATTAGCAGGTGCAATTGTACTCGGTAAAACGAATACACCCGATTTAACCTTGTCTTGGAATACCCAAAGCACTGCCTACGGAGAAACAAAAAATCCCTATAATCTCAAGTTAAGTCCAGGAGGTTCTAGCGGGGGTGAAGCAGCAGCCATTGCAGCTGCTTGTTCGCCTATCGGTATTGGTAATGATTGCGGGGGTTCTATTCGTTTACCGAGTCACTACTGTGGTATTGCCGGATTTAGACCGAGTTTAGGTTTAATTCCTTGTACAGGGCTGGCTCCTCCTCCAGAAGGGACTTTTCCGATGGCTTTAGCCGCTCCTACAACCGTGATGGGACCGCTTGCACGATTTGTGGACGACCTTAGCTATATCATACCCATTTTGTCGGGGCCGGATCATCAGGATCCCAATGCACTTTCTTATCCTTTATCAATTAATCAAAAAGTCAATTTATCTTATATGCGCATTGCCTACTATTGCAATGACGATGTGCATGAAGCAGATAGCGATACAAAGAATTGCTTAGACCAAGTAATGAAAGCTCTAGATCCTATCGTTTGCTCTATTCAGACCATAAAACCGCCAATGATTGAAAAAGCCTGGGAACTTTTTTTTAACCTCTTTGCCTGTGAAGAAGGCCGGGGCAATAAAGAATTTTTAAAACACCACAATATATTGAAACCCGCGAAGCACCTTAGCTATTTATTGGAACGTTTTAAAAATAAAGGCAAAACCATTGATGAGTTTTTAGCGTTGTGGGTAGAGTGGGACTATTATCGTTCGAAAATGCTGAGTTTCATGACAGATTACGACCTGATATTAACCTATGTTATGCCTCATGCTGCAACACCGCTAGATGATGTAATTATTGCACCTTCTAGTGATGCCTCTCGCGTCAATAATCTTGTAGCCTATAGCTTATTAGGTTGGCCATCAGCCGTGGTCAGAATAGGAACCTCATCGCAAGGACTCCCTATTGGAATACAAATCATTGCGAGTCATGGGAAAGATAGCTTAGTTCTATCCATCGCTAAGCGCTTAGAGAACATGTTTGGTGGTTGGGTATTACCCTCTTTTATACAAGAAACGGAATGCGCCGTCATTTAAACCCCAATTAACTAATTTAAATTTTACTTTTAATTAATAACTTATCTAATAAAAAGGGAGATCGTTTTAAATGTTTGAGAGTCTAAAATTTATAGGTAAATCCTTATTCAAAGCAGTTAATTTAGTAAGATCCATACCAGCCACTGTAATTACAGTGGTAACGGCAGCAATCAATATAGGCGCACCTTATTTATTAATCTCAGCACTCCCTAGAATTAAAGAGGAAGATCCTCCTATAAATGATGGTTTAAATACAACACAGTTTATTTATGTTTTGATGGGTGCTTATAGTACTACTTGGTTACTTGGTAAAACTTTACCTCTAGTGCGGGAAATGTTCTTAAGTCAATTAAGTTCTGAGATGTCTGCTACATTAACTAAAAAAGTGATTAAGCAATATTATAATTTGCCCTTAGCCCATAGAGTAGACCATTCGGCTGGTGCTGAGGTACGACACTTTAGTAATAGTTATGAACATATCGGAGATTGTTTTATCAATACTTTCTACGGTGAACTTTTTCCTGCTGGATTTGAAATGTTAGCCATCGGAGGTGTTTTAACTTATTTTTATCCCTATGTCGGTGCTTGTCTGACGGGGGTAGTTATCGTTTATTCCGGGACAGCGATTATTGGTGCGCGGTATATTTCTGATGCGCAGATTGAAAAAAATGATCAGGCTTTTAAAAGTTTTGAGTCTGTGCTCAGTCGCTTAGAAAAATACGAAACCGCCCATTATTATGACAATGTTGCTTACGAATTAGAGGAGCTTTCAAAGGGTTTGCAACCTTTTAATTCTGCTATAACTAAGGCAAATTTAACGCGTGCAAGCTTAGGGTTACTTCTAGGAACGATTATGGGTGTAGGATATGGCGGAACAATGATGTTATCCATCTACCACGCATTACACCTAAAAATCTACAACTCAAATGATTTAGTTTGGATTATTTTGTACCTATCTCAATTTGTTACCGATTTAGATTTATTTTCTAAATCAATCAATAAACTTCGCGAAGCTCATATTAGTTATGAAGACATTATCAAATACTTAGAACAGGATCATGATTTTAAAGATGATGATTTAAAAGCGGATTTAAAAGCAGAATTAACTCATACAGATATTTGTTTAACTAATGTTAGCCTTCTCTACCAAAATAGAAAAAAAGATGCTCTTTCCGATGTTTCATTTCGAATTCAATCGGGAGAAACAATTGCCTTGGTTGGTAAAAGCGGTTCAGGGAAATCATCTATCCTCAACCTGATTTGTCGCTTTTACAATCCTACAGCCGGAATAGTTTCTATTAATAACCAATGTTTAGCTCATGTTAACCAAGTATCGATAAGAAAGGCATTAGCTATCATTCCTCAAACTCCCTATTTAATTAATGACACTCTATTTAATAATGTTAAATATGGCGATTTAGATGCGAAAGACTATGAAGTTATTGAAGCGATTAAACGTTCTCGCTTAGCGCAAGTGCATCAACAATATAATAAGCAACCCATTGGAGAAAATGGCAAAAAATTATCAGGCGGACAAAAACAGCGGGTTGCTATTGCACGCGCTATTTTACGTTTGCTTCGCGGGGCAACTATCCTCATTGCCGATGAGCCCACCTCTGCACTGGATGAAAAAACCGCAAGACAAGTTACCGAAGAAATATTTTCTTTAGCAAAAGATACTAAAGTAGGTATTACGACCATTTATGTCACCCATAACCTTAAAGACGTAGTTAATGAAGATTTTATTGATAGATTAATAGTTATCGACAAAGGTAAAATTCAAGCTCAGGGAAAAGCCTCCGAGCTACTAAATCAAAGTGGATTTTTTTCAAGTTCTCTCAAACACTCTTTGCTTATGGCCCAAAAGGATAATGATTCACGTTTAAGTGATGACAATATAGAAGACTCGGATTCAGCTTTAGACTATGAGTTTGATGCTGAAACAGGTTTAAATATAAATTCAGATACAGTGATTCATTATGGGAGCACAACGATTTAACACAAATAAGTGCCGCCCCTTTGTGGGGCAGCTCTCATACTCTTAATCTTTCCCTAACTTAAGTCACTCTCACTTAAATTCAGTAATTCCATTTGTTCATCCAAGGATAACTGGCTAATAAGATCTACTAAAGACTCTTTCTCCGAAACACAGCGCTGCCCTACCAATGTACCTTGCTGTTTAATCGTCGGATTATTGTAAAAATTTTCCATTGATAGATCTATCGAAAAATGTTGCTCTATTTCTGCAATGATTTGCATAGCTTGCAAAGAGTTTCCACCCAGTGAGAAGAAATCATGACTAATGGAAAAGTTTTGAATTGGCAAATAAGTCTTCCAAATTTTATATATAACGCTTTCTTCCTCATTTTGTGGAGAAACCAGGGTTTCAATAGTTTCGGAGGGGATTGGTAAAGCCACTAAATTGACTTTACCACTCGGCAATAGCGGTAGGGATTCAATCTGTATTATCTGATTGGGTAACAAAAATAGCGGTAATTGTTTAGAGAGCTCTGTTCGTAATTTTAGTAGCTCCAATTGCTTAGTGCTAACCACATAGGCAATAAGCCTATCTTCATAGACATGACATACAGCTTGTTCTATGTCCTGACTGGATTGCAATGCTGTTTCAACCTCGCTTAACTCAATACGCAGGCCACGCAATTTAACCTGGCGATCTTTGCGGCCAAAATACTCAAATTGGTTGTCTGCTAATAAACGAGCATAATCCCCCGTTTTATACCAACGTGTACCCGACAAAAGAGTAAATCTATCCTCATTAAATTGCGGCTGGTTAAGATAACCTGCCGTGAGATTAGCTCCTGATATCCATAATTCACCAATTGCTCCAGCAGGTAATTGCTGAAAATTATCGGAGAGTATTTGCAGATAAGTATCGCCTAGCGCTTGGCCGATAATGCTCGGTTTGCTTAGGTCTTTTAACCTCGCTAAATTGGTACATATAGTGGCTTCAGTGGGGCCATAAGCATTGAAAAATTCAACCTTATTAGCCCAGCGCTCAACTAAGGCGGAAGTACAAGCTTCTCCACCGCTTGCTAGGGTACGTAAGGTTGATAGCTCTTTAGGGTCTAAGGTTTGTAGTACCGAGGGAGTTAAGAGTGCATGGGTAATTTCATTGTTTTGTATAAATTTTTGTAGGTTTGTGCCAACGTTCCTGGATTTTTTTGTCGGAATAAACAAGGTCGCCCCACAATAAAGTGATATAAAAATTTCCCAGATCGACGCATCAAAACTAATCGAAGCAAATTGCAACACCTTGTCAACAGCAGTCAATTTCAACGTATTGTTAAGCGCATCAATAAAACGATGTAATTGAATCTGGCTAATTACAACACTTTTGGGAAGACCCGTTGTGCCTGAGGTGTATATGACATAAGCGTTATTCAATGGGTTAGAATTATTAAATTGAACAGTTGTCTCGATATTTAGCAGCGAAGTTAAAGTCACGGCTTTAGTATGCACAAAACTTTCCTCAGCAATGATAAGGCAACAACCACTTTCTTCAATTAAGAGCTCTTGACGATAGAGTGGATAACTAAGATCAATAGGCAGAAATGCGGCTCCTACAGTCAAAATAGCAAGAATGCTAATCACATAAAGTTCACTATTGGGTAAAGCGACTGCAATAATCTGATTATCAAGACTGTTTCCGTAGGTCATCCACAAAGCACTCGCCACTTTATTGACCTTTGCCCATAACTGTTCATAACTAAGGCTTTGGTTAGCGTAATGTATAGCAATCTTGTCTTTATGCTCTTTGGTCTGGTTCCGCAAAACGGAAAGAAAGGAATCTCCCTGCAAAATATTTGGCCTATACCTGCTACCAATGATGAGGGGCTTTTCTGTTAAATGTAGTGCATGCAATAGCTGATTAGAATAAGAAGGCAATAGGGTTAAAATTGATTCATAAGCGTCTAAGGCTAATTGAATAAAGGCTTCATCGTAGCAATCAGCAGCATATTCAATAGTGCATTCCATTTGATCTTCAGCTACGGCTCGAAGTTGTAGCGTAAAGGGAAATTTAGTATGTTCAGGAAAAATTTCTTCCCAAGATAGCGCTTCTTGTTGTCCTGTAGTCATTTGATAAGCATGTTGATAATTAAAAATTAGAGCAGGCTTTGGCGCAATTCCCTTTTCTATCAACTGGGCAAAATCTAGGGACCCGTGTTGCATGTTCTGGATACGATCCTTGTCTAGCAAGTTAAGTAATTCTTTAAGACTAGAAACTTGACTAAAGTCGATCTGCACAGGCAAAAGATTAACAAGGTAGCCATGAAGTGATTGCAATTCAACGGTATTCCTACGATCGTAGGCTGTAGCCACATACACAGGGTTATCATTAGTAAAATGTTTTATAAAAAGAAGATATGCAGCGAACATAACTAAATAACGCGATACGCCACTGCGTTCACTCAGCTTTTGGCATTGATTTACCACAGGTTGAGATAAACGTCGTATTAACCGATTGGCTTTACCCTCAATTTTCGCTTGATTTTTAGTATAGGGAATAGTTGTGGTATGCGCATTCACAAGGTATTTTTGCCAATATTCTAATGATTGAGTTTGCTCATTAATGCAGCTTTCATGAAAATGAGGCCACTGGCTCTTAGCTGAATTTGGTCGACTGTGAAATATTGCTTGAATTAGCAATTCGAGGGACCACTCATCACCAATTAAATGATGCATACTGATGAACAAATACAGAGTTTTGTTATCTTCTTTAATCATCAGAAACCGTACTAAAGGTGCTTGTTGTAAATTAAAAGTACGTACAGAGACCCGTTTTGCAGCGATTAATGTTTCTTCCCGATTTAGTGTGTTCACCCGCAAAATTTCAGGAAGCGATTTTTCTGATACTAAAGCCTTTGATTTATTTACGTCTAATTTCCAACGGTAAATGAGGTGCTCATCTAAGGCGGAACAAATAGCTTTCTGTAATAGAGAAAATGTCATCTCTTTTGGGCACTCACAGAGTACACCTAGATGATAAGCATCACTTTTATCCTTTTGATAAAGTAAGGCAAGCTGTTGTTGATTAGGCGTCAGTGAAAGTTTAGACACCACGATATCTGTGATTGGTTTGCCTGTTTTCTCCACAGCCTGAAGAGCAGAAATTGCTGTACAAAATTGCTCAAATACAGGGTATCTAAATAAAGTTTCAAGCGGAATGGACAAGGATAATTCTTTAGATAGAGCTGCAATTAACTGAGTTCCCAATAGAGAATGACCACCAAGAGAAAAATAATTATCTTGTAGCATGATCTTTTTTTGGGCCAAATGTTTTTCCCATTGAAGAGCGATTTTTTGTTGCAAGGGTGAAATAGGGCTTTCATTCACTCGATCATGTTGAACTTGTGGATTGAGGTCCATTATTGTCGGGGCATTGTGACTATTAACACCCTCTACCCATTTATCAATCTGCAAGTATTCTGTCAGCATAAGCTGATAAAGATTGCACCATTGTTCCATTCTACTCGCTTCAAACAAATGAGTGGCATATTCACAGGTTCCCCTTAGGGAATTTTCTGTAAAATACAAATCCATGCTGAGATCATATTTTGATGTTTGAGTATGAATAGGCTCAAAGACCCAATTTGCGGAGTTCTTTGTTTTAAAAAAATCAGGCTGGATATTAATAACGGCATTAAATAGTGGTGATTGGTTAAATTGTCGGGGAATAGCTAAATGTTCTAACAATTTGCTAAAAGAAATATTTTTAGCCGACACCACATGCTGCACTAAGCCATGTATATGCCCAATCCATTGCCTAAATGACTCTTTGCTTGGGATAGTAATACGCAGTGGCAGCACATTGAAAAAACAACCAACCAAGTTAGTTAACTCAGCTTGATCACGGTTCATAACCGGAATTCCGATGCAGAAATCATCTTGCTTTGTTACGCGCTGTAGAAAAAGTGCAAAGACAGCAATGCAATAGCTACTAGTTGAAACCATTGCAGATTGACAAAATGAACGTATTTCCTCCCAGCTCTGATTAGCTAGTTCCCATGCGTAAAGTTTACCCGAATAGGAATAAGTCTCTTGCCTATCATAGTCTGTAGGCAAATTGAGATAGGGACAATCTGCTAATTGTTGTTTCCAAAAATGAATCTTAGATGCACTATTGTCTCTGGTATTTTGCCAAGCAGCGTAATCAAAATAAGAAATATCAGCAGGTAATGCTAATGATTGTTCTTGGAAGATTGTAAAAAAATCTTGCAATAATAAGGATGCGGAATACCCATCACAAATCAGATGATGAAAACATAAACCTAAGAAAAATTGATCCTTATTTATTTGAACAACACAGGCACGCCATAAAGAGGAATCAATCCGATTAAAGGGTTGATGAGCCCAATTTGTAAAGTAGGTATGGATATCAAAACCCTTAGCCGTATTCTGATAATAGGTTAGTGGTAGATCTAGCGAAGAAAGAGGTCTTTGTCGCGGGACTCCATCCTCTAAACTAATATGAGCCCTTAACAAGGAATGTTGGTTTAACAACAGGAAAAATGTCTCCTCTAATTGGTGAGGCTTAAGCTTGACAGGAATATGAATACAAACTGCCATATTGAATTGACCAATATCTTGACTAAGTTGCGATAAAAACCAAAAACGATTCTGAGCCTCCGTCAAGGGATAATGAATTAAAACGGATTTAGGTATTTTCACCGTTTTCTCACCAGCACTTTCAAGATAGGCCGCAGAAGTGCGGATGGTTGGATAGCTCATAAATTCATTCAATTGCAAACGTATATTATATTCGTCATAAAGTTGCGCGATGATTTGAGTAGCTAGCAAAGAATGTCCACCGCACTGATAAAAGTTAGCAGTAACGCTTAAGCTTTGTTGATTTAGCGCACTTAACCAAAGAGCTAATAATTTTTCTTCCAGCATCGTTGCGGGTGGCTCGAGACGAGCAGGTGTGCTAATCAGATCCCTAGGGAGTGCTTTTCTATCAATCTTACCGCTATTAGACAGCGGCAAGTGTTCCATAAACTGATTCCGTTTAGGACGCATATAATCTGGCAAATGAAGCATGATATGTTTTTCTAATAAGTCTTCTGTGAGTAATGCATCGCCTACTACATAGGCAATGAGCTGCTCATTATGTACAATCACCACTGTTTCACGAACACCCTTTATTGCGGCGATTTGAGCTTCAATTTCACCCAATTCAATACGATAGCCATGAAGTTTAATTTGGTTATCTTTGCGACCGAAAACAAGATACTCACCCGAATAATTCATACAGGCGATATCCCCTGTGCGATAGAGCCGACGATGAAGACTTGGATGAATAAAAAATTGTTTTGCGGTTAGGTCAGGTTGCTTCCAATAACCTTCTGCTAACCCAATGCCAGCTATGTACAACTCCCCTTTTACGCATGGAGGCAATACATTTAATTGATCATCGAGAATAAACAACTCTAAATTGTTAATAGGCTTGCCAATGCTAATAGGTTCTTCAGCCTTGATTTTTTTTAAGGCACACCAGATTGTTGCTTCGGTAGGTCCATACATATTCCAAAGCTCTGAAACCTGATTAAGCAATCGAGTTGCTAAGGGTGGTGTTAAAGCTTCACCTCCACAGAGTGCGACAAGATTTTTTTCCCCTACCCAACCAGTATCAAGCAGCATGGACCACATGGCTGGAGTAGCTTGTAAACAGCTAATGGGATGTTCGTGAAGAATCGCTGCAATCGCAAAGGGATCTTTAAATTGGGCATCATTGCTGAGATATAAGACCGTGCCAGTGAAGATGGGTAAGAGTAATTCCAGACCAGAAATGTCAAAAGCGATGGTTGTAATCGCTAATAACAAACTATTATCTTGTCTAGCAAAATGCTCTGACATGCATTCCAGAAAATTATCTAAAGCCTTAGAACCTACACTGACCCCTTTTGGTGTTCCAGTTGAACCAGAAGTATAAATAATATAAGCAATTTCTCCCTGGCGCGGAGCGATTTTCTGTGCCGGCTTGTCATAATGAACGGGTAAAGTCAGGCGCTCAAGCGAAGAATAGTTTGTTAAATCATCAACGATAAGAGTAGAGGCGCCACTTTCATGCATGATAAGGGAAACACGCTCACTCGGTGTGTTTCTATCCACAGGAATATAAGGAATTCCTAACCATTGCAAGGCTAACAAAGTGGTGAGTAGAGAGGGTTCCCTTTTGAGAATAACAATGACGGGATTATCAAGACTTACCACATTATGGAAATAATTGACTAAGAAAAGGACCTGCTCATACAAATCTCGATAACTTAGTTTCGCTTTGCTCGTTACCAAAGCCAGTTTTTGAGGCGTAGTAGTCGCATGATGAATAAATCGGTTAATCAATGTAGGAGAAGAGGGTTTCTCTGAAACCTTAGCAACCGAAACACTGTGTTGAAATACATCAAGGTTAGCGATTTTAGTTAAGGGGTCTTTAATAATTCCCCTTAAACAGCGACAAAATGAAGCCTCAATCTCAGAGATGTACCTAGAACTGTATTTATTTTTTCGATATTCAATTTCAAACTCAAAGGCATCAGTTTCATCGTAAAGGAGACAAAGATCATCTTTAACCGCACCCGTAAATACTGGGATAGGCTTTACATCAATCCCGCTCAAATCCAATCCAGCCAAGGCAAAATTCGCACGAATAAAATTGATGTTATATAGGGTTGTTGGTG
>JACCWL010000245.1 GCA_013697645.1 Tatlockia sp.
ATAAACTTGTTAAACCTTTTTAGTAAAACAGTACATTGATAAAGTATTAATGTTTTTTAACAGAAAAAAAACATCGGAGATCTTTGTCTTTAAACTTGACAACTCACATGGCAGCCTGGTTAGCGCGACAGCGATAACCGGGATGGGTCTAACCCCCATCTAAGTAGAATCAGACTATCGCTATCGGCTAACCAAGCTACCAAATACAACTCTACCGAATTCAGCGACAACTGGTGGCTGCCTGGAATCTAATCTAAACGGTCATAGCTCTAAAAATAAAATTCGATTACCATAAATCCAAATTTGATCTCCACTACAACAGTACAGGATGACTTTGTGATCTCTCTCTTTTTCTCGCTTTCTTTGTTTTCAAGTGCTTTTTTGCTCTTTGTAGTCCAACCCATGATAGCCAAAATCATCCTCCCTGTGTATGGTGGAACGCCGGCTGTATGGACAGTTTGTATGTTGTTTTTTCAACTTATCTTGTTATTCTCCTACGGCTATGCCTGGTTTCTTAGTCGCTTTACTAAGCCTTGGATTTGGCGCTTATTGCATAGCTTTCTGATTCTATTGAGCTTAACGGCCTTCCCCTTGAATGCGACGCCCATTTTGGAAGTTGGAGCCCCTGATCTAAATCTTCTAAAATTTTTGCTAAATCATTTAGGATTGCCTCTATTAGCTATTGGTGCCTCAGCTCCGCTTTTGCAATTTGCTTTTAGCCAGACTAAGGCGAAACGAGCTAAAGATCCCTATTTCCTCTATGGTGTATCAAACTTAGGCTCGTTATTGGCTCTTTTAAGTTATCCCTGGTTGATTGAGAGATACATTGGTTTATCTTGGCAACTTCATTACTGGAGCTTAGGCTTTGGCTTCTATCTCCTATCCCTGTTTTTTGTTTTTTTCGCCGTTTCTTATTCCCCAACTGCGAATGCTAGGGCCGAAAAAGAAAGTCTAGATTGGTCAATGTGTCTACGCTGGATTAGCTATAGCTTTATTCCCTGCAGTTTAATGTTAGGTCTTACTTTTTATATCACAACAGATATAGCAGCAACGCCTTTGTTTTGGATTTTACCCTTAGCCTTCTATTTACTGTCTTATATAATCACTTTTGCTAAAAATCCAATAATTTCCCACGATTGGGTGATGAAACAGGCTTTGTTTTTTATTGTTTTCCCTATTCTGGGTTTTATTTTTGGGGCTAATTTGCTGCCCGCTTGGGAATTGATATTTTTCCACCTGATTAGTTTCTTTATGTTAGCTCTCTTAGGTCATGGCGAACTGGTTAGTCTAAGACCCCCAGTCAATCAGTTAACCAGTTTTTATTTCTGTTTAGCCTTAGGTGGAGTTTTAGCAGGAGTTTTTAATTGTTTATTAGCGCCTCGATTTTTTAATGGGGCTTACGAATACCCTTTAATTATCGCAGTCGCACTCCTTTGTGTATCTCTACCCAAATCCAAAGGGATTGGCTTTAGTGCATTAATTGTTCTCATGCTGCTTTTGCTTAATTATTTTCTACCTGCAAAACCTTGGGGAGGATGGTTGAAATCAAATCATGTCTTTGAAGTTTTAGCCCTTAGCTTTTTGCTTATCTGGCCTAAGAACAAAGCGACTCTTTTTACAGGCCTGATAATTCTCTTTGTATTCATCTTTAGTCCCTGGTTTAAGCCTATTGGAGTACTAAATCAGCAACGTAATTTTTTTGGCGTAAAACAAGTCCTTTCCACAGATAAAGTGCATGTACTAATCAGCCAGAACACCTTACACGGCTTTCAAATGCTAGGGGTAAATGCTAATTCCAATGGTTCTATGGCTTATTATGGCGCTACTTTGTCTGTTATTGAACAGCTGCAGAAGAGACAGCAGTCCTTGCGTGCGGTTATTATCGGTTTAGGTACAGGCATGATGGCTTGCCAATTCCGAGCGAGTGATAAGCTCAAAATAATTGATATTGATGAGCAAGTGATTGACATAGCCCATAATTATTTTAGTTATTTACGTGAGTGCTTGCCTTCCATATCCCTAATTCAAGGAGACGGCCGGCTCGCTTTAACTGATAGTGAGAATGCGGGTTATGAGCTCTTAGTTATTGATGCCTTTTCTTCTGATGCAATTCCGACGCATTTTTTAACGCTAGAAGCGTTTAAGCTATATCAACAAAAAATTGCAGCTAATGGAGTCATTTTGGTGAATATCAGCAATCGTTATCTAAAGCTGCTGCCAGTCCTTATGGCGGCCGGTCGTCGGTTGGATTTTTTAGTATTGCATAAGCAACAAACCCTAAGTTATGAGCTAGGACAGTTTGCCTCAGAATGGGTATTACTCACCAAGGATGAGCAACTAGGACAAGAATTAATGGCAAAAGAAGGATGGCGCTTTGTTGCAAACAGCGGCGTGGGCCAATTGTGGACTGATGATCGTTCTAATTTGCTGCCTTTAATGAAATGGTTTAGTTCCTAAATAAAGAGGCTCAACTCGTTTGGGGCTAAAAGGAGCATTATCCCAAGATTGTCTATTCAGTATCCATTGATTTATTATAAACAGTCACCTGATTTCTTCCATTCTTTTTAGATTGATAAAGCGCTCGGTCCGCTGCTGTTATCAATGTCTCTACACTGGTTCCATCTTTAGGAAAAATTGCTAAGCCAAATGAAGCAGTGATTCTATCAAGAATTGTGCCGCGCAAACTGACTTCCAATTGACTAATTAATATCCTTAATTTTTCTACTCGTTCATGACCTATATCAAAATTAGTGTCGTAAAGTATAAGTAAAAATTCCTCGCCTCCATAACGACAGATGATATCACTACCTCGAATATTGTCTTGAAGTAATTGGCCAAGGTCTTTCAACACCATATCGCCGGCATCGTGGCCATAGTTATCATTTAATTTTTTAAAGTAATCAATATCCATCATCACGATAAAGACAGGGGCATTCTCACGTTTAGATCGTTGTAAATCCCGTTCTAAAAATTCACTTAAATACATTCGATTATACAAACCAGTCAGCGGATCACGTATGGAGCGGGTTTTCAAGGTTTCCCGTAATTGAATATTAGCAATTGCAAGGGCAAGTTGAGCGGCTAGGTTTTTAATAAGCAGCTCATGAGTTTTATATAATTCTAATATTTCTTCTTCAGATGAATTTTCGCTATCAATTATTAACATATGCAACAATCCAATAACATCATTTTGGGCGAGTAAGGGAATACAAAAGTAGGATAATGAGTCGTTAGAGCGCATGTGTTCACAAGCAAGATTGGTGCTTTTCTTTAAATAAATATAGTTTTTTCCCTGCCTCAATCCCCAACATTGCTGTGGTGAAAACACTTTTTCTATACTCTTTGGAGAATTCCATTCTGCCACATCTTCTAAATAGTTACGGGATGGATTTAGGAGGTAAATAACCCCGGCAGTAAAGGGTAATAATTTCTGACAATATTTATTTATAATGAGAAAAGTTTCTGCAATCGAATTGCAAGATTGCAAGGAATTTTCCATTTCATTTAAAAGGGAAACATCAGAATCGTGCTGTTTTAAGACATTATATGCATTTTCTAATTTTTCATTACTCGCTTGTAAGGTTTTCTCGGATTCAATGAGGTGTTCTATATTTCTACAGATTGCCGAGGCTCCAATTAAAGCGCCATGTTCATCAAAAATAGAATTAAAATTGCATTCATAAAAATTTTTAACAGAGGAAAAACCGCCAAACTCACCTACTAAACTAAACTCTTCACCTTGCAAAGCTCTTTGCCAGAGCTCCGCCACTTTCTTTTGCTCGCTTGGAAGGTGCGCTAATAACTCAACAATGCTTGCCCCTATCCGCGGACGCTTCCCAAAAAGAGTCTTAAATTCGAGCTCAAAGCTACGATTATAAATAATAAAGCGAAAGTCTAAATCCAAGGCTAATATAATATCATTGGTGCCCTCAACTATGCTTCCCAACAAATTTTCATATCGAAGCTTTTCTAGTAAAAAAAGTTTTTGCCGTGTCAAATTTAGATTTAAGCCTATGAATCCTAAAATAAAAAGGAGCGCGCTTAAGATACTCGTAAACCAAAGGATAGTATTTAATTGGTTAGAATTTTTTAGAGAATTTAAATTTCTCTGCTCAAGTAAATTTAGTTCCTCGGAAGTAAGGTCTTCGACCAAGGCTGATATTTTATTTGTGAGTTCAAGTCCTTGATTTACTATAGTTATTTGTGTGCTTTTATCCGAATCCATTGCTGTTTGGATAGCTTTTTTAAATAAATCCATTCTTTCAATCAACATTGGTTCTAAAAGTTGTAATTTATTCTGTTGAATAGGATTATCACGAGTTAATCTCTTAGCTGTCGCAAAGTTTTGATAGGTTTTCGTTTTATGTACTTCCAAGGAATCCAGGTTTTTTTGATTGTTAGTAACAATAAACCCGCGTACGGCGGTTTCAATTTGTATTAAATTAAGAAAACCATTATTAACAGCTTGTATTACCTGGTAGGTGTGAATGACTGCCGTATTGGCCTTCTCCAACTTAGATACTTGGAAAAAAGAAATAATATTAATGAAAGTGACTATAACCAGAGCCAGTCCAAAGAGAGAGTTCATTATAATCCGAGGAGAAAATAGCGCAATCTTTTGAAAAGGAGTTGCCTTTAAGTCTCTTGTCATTAACTTTATTCCTTTAATTTGAAAGAAATCCCTAGGTTTTTACAATCTGTGAAATACTTGCATTGATCTTGCCAGAATGTTAATCGGCAAGGAGATCTGCAACCTCTTAATTTTAGCATGTTCTCAGGCCATGTAGCCTGGTTAGCGCGCAGCGATAACCGGGTTATCAATCAACCCTCCAACAACCCTCAAAAAAATCATCTCAATTTAGCAAACACCTTGTAATAAACTGTGGGGCTGGTTCCCCGGTTATCGCTACCGCGCTAACCAGGCTACCATTTCTAAAAAATAAACTGCCTTTCAATGAAAATTTTTCT
>JACCWL010000275.1 GCA_013697645.1 Tatlockia sp.
AACCAGGCTACTTTTCTTCCATGTTTGGATTTCGCGACAAGCCACGGAATCTAGGCATGGATTTTCAATGCCAGCCAGGGTTATTAAAGTTTTTGCGGAACCAACTCGTTTTTTAGCCTGACATAAACCGGCATGCCATCTCTATAAGGTGGATAGGCTTCACCCTGTATCAAAGGTGCTAAATAACGACGACAAGCCTCTGTAATACCCATCCCATCTTCTGCAATATATTCAGCAGGCATTGCTTTTTCCTGGTTAGCTACATCGGCTAAGGGTACATGCGAGATTGACCAACGGTAGGGTGAGTCTTGTTCACGTTTAATAATTGGCATAATGGCATTGTGACCAGATATTGCTAATTCAACAGCAGCCTTGCCTAAGGCATAAGCTTGGTCGACATCAACCTGGGAAGCAATGTGACGAGCGGCGCGTTGCAGATAATCGGCAACTGCCCAATGGTATTTATAGCCCAGCTCGCTTTTTACTAATTGGGCAATAACAGGAGCCACTCCACCTAGTTGAGCATGTCCAAAGGCATCTCTAAGTCCTGCATCGCTTAAAAACTGTCCCTGATCATTGCGAATGCCCTCGGAAACAACAATGACACAATAACCGTATTTTTTTACGCTCTCATCCACCTTTTTGAGGAAACGTTTTTGATCAAAACTGACTTCAGGCAGCAGTATAATGTGAGGGGGTTGCTCATTAGAGGGACCGGCAAGCGCGCTGGCAGCAGCAATCCAGCCGGCATGACGCCCCATTACTTCAAGGATAAAGACCTTTGTTGAAGAGGCTGCCATTGAGGCGACATCAAATCCAGCTTCCAGCGTAGAAATTGCAACGTATTTAGCAACTGAACCAAATCCAGGACAGGTGTCTGTGAACGGTAAGTCATTATCGACTGTTTTAGGAATTCCAATGCAGGTCATTGGGTATCCCAACGTCGCGCCCATTTTAGAAACCTTAAAAGCCGTATCTTGAGAGTCACCACCGCCATTATAGAAAAAATAGCCAATATTGTGTGCTTTAAAGACATTGATAAGGCGCTCATATTCTTCGCCATTGTCCTTTAATTTATAACGACAGGAACCAAAAGCCCCAGAAGGCGTATGCATTAAACTGGCAATGTCTTCAGCACTTTCAAGCGAAGTATCAATCAAAAGCTCATTTAAGGCGCCGATGATGCCATTTTGTGCGGCATACACTTTTCCAATTTTTTCAGGGTGTTGTCTTGCTGTTTGAATAACACCGCAGGCCGAAGCGTTAATGACCGCAGTAACACCACCTGATTGTGCGTAAATTGCATTTTTTACTGACATATGTTCTCCATAATGATTACAAATAAGGGATTCAATGGGTTTTAAAGTAATGCCTAGGTCAGTCCCTGAAATATCGACACCTTTTTAATGAGACATATTTATCCAAGATTGTTTATTTTTATTAGGATTGTCTCCCCGCGACGGCGGGGATCCATCCAAAAATTTAACACAATGCCACATTTGTGCATGGTTCTCCGCCTTCGCGGGGACGACATGCAAAAGGTGTCGATACCTCAAGGTTCGGCTCCTTGTGTAAATGATACCCGTACAGGTAACTAAGCCCCTGAGCCCCTGAGCAATACACCCCTGGTTCACTGCCTGCCAGACTCAATAAATAAAGGCGAGCTATAAGCTAGAGAATTTATGACGATGAACTAGTTTGATAAAGAGTATTAAACTCATCAATGACCTCATCGATACTTTGAATGAGTTCAGCAAAATTCTTTTTTAATTCCTCGATTTTTTTAGCGTGTTTTGCTTGTTTTTCTAAACGGATTACCTGCATTTGCAGATGAGGAACACCGCAAAAACAGCAAGCACCATGTAATTTATGGGCGGCATCTTCGATACCTTTAATATCTTCGTTAGCCAATAATTGTAAAAATTCTTCGCGATTTTTATGCAGATCTTCAACAAAACGTGCTAGAAATTCTTCAGCCAAGTCCTGATTTCCCGATACTTTTTGGACACAAAGTTGCCAGTCAATTGCAATAGGTTTTGATTTTTTTATAAAGCTAAGCAAATGATTAAGCAATTGTTTTTCATCAATCGGTTTTTGCAACCAAAGATCAATCCCTGATTTCTGCAAGCGTTCATTATTAAGATCAGAACCATTGGCACTAATGACAATAATTGGGGTTTGTTTATTGAGCATTGATTCCTGACGAATTAAGCGTGCTGCATCTAGACCATTGATCTTTGGCATTTGCAGATCAAGAAGGATCACATTAAATCGTTTTGATTTACATGCATTTAGTGCTTCCTCGCCATTATTTACTGCTTCAAGGTTTGTAAGTTCTGCCAATAAGAAATTTAACAACATGCGATTAACCGGATTATCTTCAGCAATGAGCACTTCAGGATGTGCTAACCGGAGCTGAGAGCGTAAACCATCTAGTTCATGATTCGTTGCTTTATTTTTTGAGACTTGATTAAGCAAGGATTCAATGACTTCTTGAAGTTTTTGAATGCTAATTGGTTTAAATAGAAAAGCACAACCGCCAAACAATTGGGGGCTCGGAATGACCCATTTGGAAACAAGAACACATGAGATTGTCTGCTTACGAAGAACCTTAGCTACCTGTTTTTCACAGCCTTCATTGACGTTGATAAAAGCCAACGCACACTCGGGATGTTGCTTAAAGGCCGCCTCAAGTTTGTTAAAGGTATTGACGCGAATAGATTCTATACCCCAATACCCTAAGCCATTACACATTGCATCTAAATACAAAGGATTGTCATCAAAGCAAAGAACCTTAAGATGATCAAAGCGCTGACTTTGATGTTTTTCAACTTCATAGGAGGCTAATTTCTCTACCTTTATTTGGGCCGCAAAGGTCGAGCCTTTATAGAGCTCGCTGCTTAGCGTTATTCGCCCGCCCATTTCTTCAACCAATTTTTTGGAAATCACAAGACCTAAGCCTGAACCGCCAAAGCGACGAGTAATTGTAGTATCGGCCTGATTAAAGGCATTAAACAATTTAGTCTGATCCTCAGATGAAATACCAATGCCAGTATCAGAAACAGAAAGGCACACCG
>JACCWL010000261.1 GCA_013697645.1 Tatlockia sp.
GTAGGTCGGCGCCCCTGGCCCGACATGGGAAAAACGAGTAAGAAATGTGGGGCCAGGGGCGCCGACCTACATGTTCTATCTAGTGCCCCCCGCAAGCCTAAGCTTATTTTTATTTGATCCTAAATAAGTTAGAATCAACGCCCTCCTGAGTTAGATCCATTAAAATGTCAAATCATTCTACAACCTTCAAATACCGTGCAGACATCGATGGCTTACGGGCGATCGCTGTTTTATCGGTGGTTGGTTTCCATGCCTTTCCAAAGTTATTTAGGGGTGGCTTTATTGGGGTAGATATTTTTTTTGTCATTTCAGGTTTCCTCATTTCAGCCATTCTCTTTGATAGTTTAGAAAAAGACAGATTCAGTTTTAGTGAATTTTATGGCAAGCGAATTAAACGAATTTTCCCAGCTTTGCTTACCGTTTTAATTTTTTGCATCGTTTTTGGTTGGCTCGTATTATTTCCAGAGGAATATAAACAACTCGGTAAACACATTGCAGGAGGTGCGGGGTTCATTTCCAATTATTTGCTTTGGAATGAAGTGGGATATTTTGATAATGCCTCGGAAACGAAACCCTTATTGCATTTATGGAGCCTAGGAATAGAGGAACAATTTTATATTATTTGGCCTATATTGCTTTGGGCGGGTTGGAAAAGTCGAATCAACTCAATCATGCTTATTGCTGTTATCGCCATCCTATCCTTTGTTCTCAGCCTCAAAGATGTCGATTCACATGCAGTTGCCGTTTTTTATTCGCCGCAAACTCGTTTTTGGGAATTGCTATGCGGATCTTTTATTGCGTGGGTCGCGCTTTATAAATCAACTTTATTGCAGGATCTAAGTTCTAAGTTAAACCATTTTTTTTCCTTATTAGGTTTTGTATTAGTCACTTATGGCATCTATGGACTTACAAAATTTGATTTTCCCGGAGCCTGGGCCTTAGTACCGACTTTCGGCGCTATGCTAATCATCACCGCAGGCTCCAAAGCTTGGATAAATCGAGTTGTTCTTTCTAATCGCATTATCATTTGGTTTGGTTTAATTAGCTTTCCCTTGTATTTATGGCATTGGCCTTTGCTGTCCTTCGCGAGAATTATTGAAGACGGGAAACCGAATAAAATAATTCGAATTGCTGCCATTATTATTTCGATTTTTTTAGCATGGCTGACTTATCGATTCATTGAAAAACCCGTTCGCTTTGGCAAGGGTTCTAGCTCATTAAAAACAGTCTTCCTTGTTCTTTTTATGTCTTTTATAGGTTATATGGGTTTATCCATTTATGGACACCAGGGCTTTGAATCTAGATTTAAAAATTTAAACGAATTAAATGCTTTAATCACTTTGATCAGTAAACCTTACCCCCTTATAAATAACTTTGATTGTCGAGCTGCGATACCGGAACTTAAAAACTTTGATTTTGATGGTGGTTGTCGATTATCTAAAGAAACAGCTCCTGAAATTTTGTTTCTCGGCGATTCACATACCCATCAATACTTCAATGCGATATTCAAAAGCTTCCCGACAAAAACAGTGATGATGGTTGTTCAAACCTCTTGCCTACCCTTTGCTAGTAGCAATTTTTTACAAGGTGAATGTCGGGAAAAATACAAGGCAATTCTTTCATTCTTAGAGTCAAATACCACCATTAAAAAAGTCTATTTATCAGGTCATTGGGCTTATTTAATGAGCGGTGGTTTTGGCAAAACAGGAGATAATTGGCGCAATGCAAAAGCCATTGATGCTAAAGGCGCTCAATCGTTTACAGAAAATGGACGGCATTTTCTCGCAGCAATTCTTAAAACAAATAAAGAAGTTATTTTTCTAAAAGATATCCCGGATTTGGATTTTAATATTAAGTCATGCTTCAAAATTAGACCCTTTCAATTGTCTTCATTACATAGAAAGGAGTGTTGGTTAGATTACGCTAAATATCGTAAAAGAAATGCAGATTACGATAAGGTGATCGCTGAACTTTTGGCAGGTTTTCCAAAGGTAAAAATTTATAATCCTAGGCCCTTATTTTGTAAGAATAATAAGTGCATTGTGCAAGATAATTTGCTTCCTTATTATTTTAATGGTGATCATTTAAATCATCACGGTGCTGATTTTGTTTTTAAAGATTTGCTGACATCCTGAAGGAAGAAATCAATGGGGTCAGACTCGACTGAAGAGCTGATCCCGGTTATCGCTGGCGCGCTAACCAGGCTACTTTACTACTTTGCTGTTGAAAATGAGGTTAAACATTCGCTTTGCGGATGATACCTTTGATGCGTTCATTCTGCGCCAAACCAAGTTGGGTCTTTTCGGCAAGGGCTCGTGAATTAAAGGGACCGGCGATTACTCTAAACCAAGCACCCTGTTGTTGTGAGGTAGCATTAATGCTTACAGTAAAACCTTTTAAAGTCAGTGCTGCTTTCATGTGTTCTGCATCTTGTTTGTTTTTAAAGGCAGCAAGTTGAATGAGATAGCTGTCTTTGTCTGCATTAGCCACAGAAACTGGTTTGGCTTCCGTAACTATCGTTTTGCCTGGTTCATGCACTGGCGCTGTTGTTGCTGCAATTACTGTAGTGCCAGGCATTGGTTGCCCAACCTGAGGCTTAGCGACAACCGTCGCTGGTGTGTGGCCATCTTTTGCAAGAAGCGTATAAAATTCAAAATTGGGTTTAGGTAACTCCGGCACTTTCGCCTTGGCTTGTACTTGAGGTTTGCCCTGAGATCCTTTTGACAATAAATGAGTATTCACCCAAGAGCTAAGGCTCGTGAAATCAAAGACTGTTGCCGTTAAATAGCCAATTAAAAAAGAAGCCAAGATCGAGAAAAAACGTTTGGGCGCTTTGTTTCGTTGCATTGATGGCCTTCTTTGTCCGTAATCCTTTGCCATTACATAGTCTCAGGAGTTGATACACCGATTAGTTGCAAACCGTTTCTTAAGACTTGCCTTACCGCTTTTAACAAACACAACCGAGCAGATCTTAGCGTTTCTTGTTCGCAGAGCAATTGTACTGCATTGTAATAACTGTGCAAGCCAGTTGCTAGTTCTCGCAGATAATAGGCAAGTTGATGCGGTTCACAAACTGTGGCTGCGGCTTCTATCACCTCAGGGTAACGACTAATCAAGGCAATTAAGGCAACTTCTTGTGGCTCGACTAAAAAATCTATATGAGCTAAGCCTTGTTCTTCATCCCAACTTAAACCACGTTCTTGCAATTGTCTTAAAACTGAACTAATCCGTGCATGAGCATATTGAATATAATAAACAGGGTTATCGTTTGATTCTGATTTAGCCAGATCCAAATCGAAGTCCATATGCTGTTCTGGTTTACGTTGGATATAAAAGAAGCGCGCTGCATCGTTACCAACCTCTTCACGTAACTCTCGTAATGTGACAAAGGAACCAGAGCGTGTGGACATTTGCACGCGCTCCGTGCCGCGATAAAGAATAGCAAATTGCACTAGCAATACCGTTATAGCAGTTTCATCATGGCCTAGGGCATTTACAGCAGCTCCAACCCGCGTGACATAGCCGTGATGATCTGCGCCAAAAATATCAATAACGCGAGCAAAACCTCGCTCGTATTTGTCCCAGTGGTAAGCTACATCAGAAGCAAAGTAGGTCGTTTGTCCATTGGCGCGAATCAAAACTCTATCCTTTTCATCGCCAAATTTTGTGGCATCAAACCAGAGAGCGCCTTCTTTTTCATAAGTGAAGCCTGCGTCTTTTAAGGTTTGAATACCTTTCTTAATCGCGCCACTGTCTTCCAAGGATTGTTCAGAAAACCAGTTATCAAAGGGCACACCAAACTCTGCCAAATCTTCTCTAATATCATCTAAAACCGAATCCAGAGCCTGCTTGTGAAAGAGATTAAAGGCTGTTAAACCGAGCAGCTCTTTGGCGCGTGCAATTAAGGCATCGACATAGCGCTCTTTATCACCGCCTTGCGGTTCATCATCAGGCAAATTATTTGCTATTGCCAGCCAAGGATGCACAAACTCACGACTGTGCTCATCAAGAGTCTTTTTTGCTATTTCGGAAACGTAGTCACCACGATAGCCATTGGCTGGAAAAGCAATGGATTCGCCGGCTAACTCTAAGTAACGTAACCATACACTAAGGGCAAGAATATTCATCTGTCGCCCGGCATCATTCACATAATATTCAGTGCTCAGCTCATAGCCTGCAGCGCATAAAATATTAGCTAAAGATGCGCCAAAAGCAGCTCCTCGACCATGCCCGACATGCAAAGGCCCTGTGGGATTTGCTGAAACAAATTCGAGAATAACTTTTTGGCCTTTCCCTAAATTAGAGCGCCCAAAACGCTCGCCATTCTTTAAAACTTCAGCAATGACCTCAGAACGTGCTTTATCAAAGAAATAAAAATTAATAAACCCCGGTCCTGCGATTTCAACTCGTTCCACAACAGGATGAGAGGGTATGTTCTTAATAATTAACTCAGCAATCTGACGAGGTGCCTGACGACAAGGTTTGGCAAGCGTCATTGCAAGATTAGTGGCAAAATCACCGTGATTGGCGTCTTTTGCCCGCTCTACTTTGATTTCAATATCCAAGTCATTGGGAATTAAAGAAGACAGCTTCAGAGATTCGAGAGCCTGTGCGAGTAATTGTTCGACAGTTTGTTTCATAATGCTTATCAATCGTCAAAAACGAAGATTATGCGCTTTTTCACGTCAGTTGCATATACCTTTTAAGGGCTTTGATTGCACTAGCACTACCAAACAACGATACCTCCTTTGTAGTCATACATAACCTCCGCATGACAATCTGCTTTCTTAGCATCAATTACTTTAAGCATGCCTGATACAGAATCTTCAGCGTCAATTTCAGCTCCGGGGCCACCTAAGTCTGTTTTTACCCAACCAGGATTGAGTAGTAGAATTTGCATTTCCATATCCGCTATATCCATGGCAAGCGCATGCATTGCACAATTTAAAGCCGCTTTACTGGCACGGTAGGCATACGATCTGCCAAACTGATTTGGAGAGATATTGCCCATAATAGAAGAGATAACAACGATCAATTTATCCTCTCCATTATACAAATTCGGAAGAAGTGCTTCGCTGACCTTTAAAGAACCTAAGCAATTAACATCGAAGACTTTTAAAAAATTATTGCGATGAATATTACCAACAGTTACCCCTTGTTCACCCATAATTCCAGCATTATTGATAAGCCAATCAATGGGCTTACCTTGTAGCTTATTGATTAGTTTCGCAATTGAGCTATCAGAACTTACATCAAGCTTAACAATTGCGATATTGGCATGGGCTTTGGCTAGCTGTTTTAATAAATCTGCTTTTGAAGGTTGACGGCAAGTGGCAATGACATCAAAATTTTGTTCAGCAAGTTGGCGGGTAAATTCCAAACCCAAACCACGATTGGCACCTGTTATTAATACAGTTTTCACGTGAGTAATTCCTTTTATCAATGGTTTTTAAAGTTTAGCATAAGCGGGGAATGATGCCATGGCGCTGTGG
>JACCWL010000001.1 GCA_013697645.1 Tatlockia sp.
CCCATCGCCTAAGCCCACATCCATCAAGACCAAATCATAATCGTTAGTTTGAACCATCATTAACGCCTGTTCTCCATTTTTGGCATGGTCAGAGGCACAATTTAAACGCGTTAAAAAAGATTGCAGAATTTTAGCAGCAAGTAGATTATCTTCTACGACTAACACCGCCGCAGATAAATTGTCCATTGTGCGTTCTTTAGGCTTTGAGGCAGCACTAGCAGATTGAGGGACTTGGGTTTTAGCTGTTTCGGGCAGAGGAGCTTCTTTTTCTCTGTCGGAATGGTCGGAAACGGTAAGAGGTAGGGTGACAGTAAAACACGTTCCTTTGTCCACTTCACTATGCACTTCAATGGTTGCATTCATCGCCTCAATGTAACGCTTTACGGTATAAAGACCTAAACCCGCCCCTTTATACATCCCCTGGTAAGAAGGCGTCAGGCGTGAAAAGTGCTCAAAAATAGTCTCAAATTTATCCTTTGGAATGCCCATACCAGAGTCTTCAACCGAAATTTCTAAGGTTAAAGAGTCGCCTGGTTTAAAGGTTAAATCAAACTCATTAATCAACCTCACTTTGATTTTAACGAATCCTGTTTCAGTAAATTTTAGCGCATTGGATAAAAGATTCAGTATGGTACGGTCCAGGTAATTCCGTAAGCCGCTGAAATAGGTTGGAATCTGTTTATCGATGTCAGAAGATAAGGATAATTTTCTATGAGATGCTGCCGGTTGTAAGAGACTGATATTGTGTTTAATTAAATCGTGCAAATTAAACGATTCCGCCTCTTCAGGACAATGCCCTGACTCTAACTGCATGGTTTCTAAGATTTCATTACAGAGTTCTAATAACTCATCCGTTGCCCCGATTAAAAGTTGGCTATCTTCCTGTACGGTGTCAACAATCTGCCTTAGTAAGGGTAAATATTTATTCTGTGATAGAGCCTCATCCTCTAAGGATGCTTGTTGTAGCGTTGGACGAATATCATCAGCCGCATTAAATATCTCTTGTGTCATGCCAATGATACCCGTTAAGGGCGTGCGTATATCGTGGCTCATGTTAGCTATGAACTCAGATTTGGCTTGGTTGGCAGCCTCAGCCGCTAGTTTAGATTGATAAAGAGCTTTTTCCATATTTTTTTGATCAGTGATATCGGAGTAGATAGCCACGATGCCGTCTGCATTTCCGTCTTTACCAACTATAGGAATTTTGCTGGTTAAAATGATTTTTTCACCCTCATTAGGGGTGGTTTGGTATTCTTCAATATTTAACTTAGGTTTGCAAAGACGCATCACTTCCTGATCATCAGCGCGATAAGCGTCACTTTGATCTTTTGGAGTGGGCAAATCATAGTCTGATTTACCGATAATCTCGCTAGTTGATTTAAGCCCTAATGATTCAGCAAGTGCTTGGTTACATCCTAAGTAGATGGAATCCTTATTTTTCCAAAAAATATAATGATTAGGAATTAAATCAATAATCGATTGCTGAATAATTTGAGCCTTCGAAGACGCATTAAACAAATCGCTAATATCTACCCCGGATAGAAACCAGAGAAAACGCGTTTTGTTGTGAGTAATTTTTGTTACTGACCACTGAATAATGCGATTATTATCATAAAAAGTATAAAGTTTACGAACAGGCTTATAGGCTTTCATTTCCTTAAGGGAGTTAAAAATTAGGGGTATAGTATGTTTTCTACAAGTATGAAAATAATTCTGATTAATCAATTCATTGATACTAAGATTGAATAGTTCAGCAAGCATCTTATTACTAATTATTATTTTTCCTCCAGCATCCAATAAAAATGCAGGCGCAGCGAGATCCTCTATAAAGAAGCGAAAATCGTCGCTTAATGGTTTTAGCGAATGCGAACTAGGCATTACTTAAGTCCCTGAGGTAAAAAAAACACGTTCAGAATTATTCTATAATACTAAATGATTGACTGGATCAACAATTTGAGACCGAATAGTTAGTTTTGGAAAAGATTTAGAAAAAAATGAATCTTTGTAGGATAAAGAGGATTGCAATTTAGAATAGGATTGCAGATTACACGTACTATTATCGGTTGTGGAAGGTTTTTCTGAAATTTCCTGAATTGATGAATCTAGGACCCCATTTTTAACGAATTGATAATTATTGTAGGTTAAAAGATTCTCTTTTTTAAGCAAAACCAGCACCTCTCTTTCAGCATCAAAAATATTAGATACCTTACCAGGAATAATATGAATCACTTCCTTATGCATAAAAGTTACAGCACTTCGAAACTCACTTTTTGTTTTAAGTTTGGCAATGACAGAGCCTTTCCAGTCTAAATATTGAAAACGCTCTGCAAATTCAGGGTAAAATCGATTCATTTCTCGTTCACAAAGCGGTTTGATGTAATTTTGAATAAAATTTTCAGTCAATGAATTAAGTAATTCATAGGCGCTTGATGAGTCATTAAAAGAACCAAGGATTGTCCATTGCCCATGCGTTAAAATGTAATTGTGAGGAGCCAAATCCTGAGTTTGTAAATCTTCTATATAAGGCATTAAGCAAGGAAACCACCCGTCCATTACGATAAAAGAAAAAGGACGTGACGTTGGTTTTTTATCTTGATACCTTAAAGCTATGCACGGCTGATAAACCACTTCCATATCAAGCGGCAATTTTTCATCGTCTGGTAAAAGAGACTGAAAACTTGTCGCGTTAATCACTTTATCAAACGATCTACTAAAATTATTATCACCTACAGAGAAAATCCCGTTTTCTTGCTTATGGACGTAGTTAATCTCTGTATTACACTGTACAGGAATGCTAGCTGCTTCTAATTTTTGCTGAAAGAATGTTCTTAATCGCTCGCCAATGACAATACTAGGTTCATTGAGATTTGCTGCACAGCTTAAGTTTTGATAACCCATTTTTTGAGGTTCAATAAATTGTTTATTTGGGGATTCATTACATACCGATTTAAATAAAGGTATATCTACTTTAGAAGGTTGGTTTTCAGAATCTAACACACCCAACCCATAAATTGAGTAATCAAGCCATACCACGAGCTCAGGATAGTGTTTTTTGAATTTAACTGCGCCCCGATGGCAACTTTCTCTTGTCGCTTGAGAGCGAGGATAGTGAGGGCCGGCATGCAATCTGACGCCAAATTTACCTGAAGATTGGCTAAAGATAGACGAATTTTTCTCATAAAGGGTAACAGAGTGTCCTAGCTTTTTCAGGGTAAGAGCAATATGACATCCATACCAACCTGCACCAATTATTGCTATGTTCAAAAAATAACTCCTAGTAAATTTAATCCCTTTTAATTTTTTGGGGAAATTTAATGCTTAAATTAAGATCTACTCTATCATTAATTAAGATATAAATCAAAATTACTACTTGATACCAGGGCAACCGCATCTTAAATTAATCCTTTAATAAGGGTTGTCCGTACATCATCATTAAGTGCAGCCATATGCCTCTTACGTTTAACGCTCGCGTCGATAGAGATATTACGACGAATAATATTA
>JACCWL010000069.1 GCA_013697645.1 Tatlockia sp.
AAGTTCTTGTTGATAAAGCTTTTCAAGCTTAGCTAGTTGATTTTCAGAATCTTTTAACTCTTTCAATTCTTTTTCTAAGCGCTCAGCATGACTTGCCAAGTGATTTGCATCAACATGGTATTTACGAGCAGTTTGATGCAGCGTGCTCATGCGGTTTTCTACTTCCTGCAAGCGTTGCGGATCGATTTGCACTTGTTCTCTAAACTTTTGCATTTCATCAAAGGCTTCTTCGCATTGAATGAAAGCGCTAGAGATCAAATCATAGGTATTTTTTATTAGTGGTTGTTCCTTTGGCAGATGTTGCAGGGTTTGTAAAATTTGATGAAGTCCCTTACAAATACTCGGTTCGTCATCAGCATTAAGTAGGTTGCAAATTTGCAGGCCATGTTGAATATAATCACAAGCATGGTGCAATAATTGATGCTCTTCATGCAGGCCTTGCATTTCGTTTTCTTGCAGGTTTAAGTGGGTTAGTTCCTCAATTTGGAAGCTTAATAAATCAATCTTATCCTTTTGCTGTTCTTTTTCCTGCAGAGAATCTATGTTTTGTTTAATTTTCTGACATTGCTTATAGAGTTGATTGAGTTCATTCAACAATTCAAAATGACCGGCATAGGAGTCTAGTTGTTGGCGATGTGTTGCATGTTGCATTAGAGTTTGATGCTGATGTTGGCCATGAATATGCACGAGTAGTTCACTCAGTTCTTTGACTTTTTGCAGAGGGAAAGGTTGGCCATTAAT
The DNA here is from genome assembly GCA_013697645.1 of Tatlockia sp. GTDB lineage: Bacteria > Pseudomonadota > Gammaproteobacteria > Legionellales > Legionellaceae > Tatlockia. Next base: position 742 of record JACCWL010000069.1, read on the forward strand.
GTAGGATTTCGAACGTCCCTCAGCGTAGAGCACGCGTCGAAGAATGATCTCTCCATCTTCACATTGGATATCTTGCTGCAAAAGCCACAGGCCAGGGTCTGAGTTGGCATCGAAATGGAAGCAGGCGCTAATATCACATTTTCCCTCATTAGAACGAATCACGGAGGCATCAGCCCGCCCGCCCAAAGCAAGCATTAGTGCATCAATCATGATTGATTTGCCAGCGCCTGTCTCACCAGTGAAAGCAGTCATGCCGTTGGCAAAATCAAGGTCTAAAAGTTTAACAATCGTGAAGTTTTCAATGCGTAAGTTGGTTAACATTTTACCCCTGATATTTAGATTCCCAGCCCAATTTGATTCTTAAAGTATCATAATAATGATAATCGAGTGGATGCAATAAGCGCAGTTCTTTAGTATTTTTTTCGACACTAACCAATTGTCCTGCTTTGACAATGCGTGATTCATGGCCATCGCAGCTTACCAGTAAATTATGTTCGTAGCTTTTAGAAATTTGTAAGTCAATTTTTGCCTCAGAATCAATAACCAAGGGTCGTGAACTCAAACTGTGAGAGAACATAGGCACTAAAACAATTGCATTCAAAAGCGGGTGCATAATAGGCCCGCCAGCTGATAGCGAATAAGCGGTGGAACCTGTCGGTGTGGAAAGAATAAGACCGTCTGAACGATAATGACAGACGAATTGCTGATTGATAATGACGTCAAATTCAATGAGATGGGTTTCTTCACCGCGCCCGAGAACGACGTCATTAAGAGCATTGCCTTCAAAATAAGTTTTATCGCCATCGTGAATGCGGGTATTCAATAAGAATCGCTTTTCTTCCTGATACTCACCAGCTAGAACGGCAGTCAGTTGACTTTCAATGTTTTGCGGGGAAATATCAGTTAAAAAACCAAGGCGTCCGCGATTTATGCCAATGACCGGCACATTGACTAAGATTGCCATGCGGGCCGCAGAGAGCAAACTGCCATCACCACCGACCACAACAATGAGGTCATGCTTTTGACCCATTTCTTCACGATTGAGTGTCGGCAGATTAATTTTAAAATTTGCAGCGGTATCGATGTCTAAAAAAGCTTCGATCTGTTGGCTTTGTAAAAAATCGCTTAAACGGTTCAAGCTTTCGGTAATACCTTCGTTAGCACGATGTTGGCGTGCGTATAAAATAACTCGTTTAAATTTTTGTTTCATAGTCTGCCAATCAGGTTTTAAAAAAGGGAGAAATTTAGAAAATCAGCGCCTATTCTATCGGATTATCAAGAAAAAATCAGTCAGGATTTAGCAGACAATTTACTTAAGCTTAGGTAAGCACTTTAGGAGCTGTTTCCTTTAACCGTTTTAAAAAAGATTCCGCAAAGCCAAATCCTAATCGAGGGATGTTGTAATCGACCATTTCCAAAATAACTACATCAGAATCCACCGCTGCATCAAGAACTCCTTTTTCGATTCCCTCGCTTGTGGGTGGAGTTATATATTGCAGTATTTCGCCGGGCTTATGTTTGATATCAGTAGAGAAATACTGCGATATAACGATATTTGAATAGCTTTTAGCTTCATCGAGCGCTGTAATTAATTGGTGCATAAAACTATCGCCGACAATTAGCATCTTTGGCAAATAGTTGTCATAAATTGTGGCCGAAGGAGAGGGATAGGGAGTGGCTTTTAAAAGATTTACTTTGGTATAAGTATTAAGAAATAAAAAGCCATCCAGATCAATTGCAGTCGGTTCTTCAAACTTAGGTTTTCCACAGTGAACCTTAGGTGCATTAGCAAAACTTTCTCTCAAATTATTATATAAATGTTGCACAGTAATACAGCCTGAATAGTAATTCCAATGCACGCCGGAATTGGCATGGGTTTCTATGCCTTTTTTCTGATAAAATTCACGCAAAATTGGCGCAGAATCAACAACGTTGACCCCATGTTTTTTCAAAGCCTTTCCTAAACTGGCCATCTTGTCATAAAAATTATTATCAGCACTTACTAAAAATCGCTTACTGAGTCCCTCGAGATGCACATAAGGTTTTGACGCGCTAATAATGACTACAAAATGTTTTCCCTTTGCAGCAAATAGACGCTGTATTTGGCTGAGTTTTATTGCAAAGTCATCATAAACTTTTGCAAGAGTATCTCGTTTCAGATACTCCCTATTTAACTGTGTTAATGAGACTTCAGAATACAAGCCATGTTCTTTGGTTGAATAAAGATTGGTTCGTTGCTGCTCGGCAAAAAGACGAAAGCTGAGGTCATTAAAAAGGCGGATTAAAAGGGGTTTAAAACCCACATTTGTATTTATTTTTTCTTCCAAATAGAGTTGTAATTTTTTATCAAACCACCCCTTTAAAAAGGCTTCTGGTTTAGTCGTTTGATTTTCAACATAGCCAAAAAGAGTTGTCCCTGCAGTGAAATGAAAAAAATAACCCAGTGCAGGTAAAAACATAAAGACTACAAAAATCACTGCGAATAAAGTGGCTAGTTTGCTAGGTATAGATTTATGGTTAGTCATCATTGTTAAAATCTAAAGTAGAGGAAAGCAGTATAGCCAGCGCTAAACATTGCCATAATGGTTAGAACTAAAAGTAACATCATGCTGACAAAAAATAGGGATAGCTGTGCTGAATTACCGTTAATAGTCATCGTTTCGCTCCAAGCTGAGGTTAACCAGCTTGGTAGTTTTACCAATTTGCTGGGTAATTTGACAAATACGATTAGAGATCCAATGAAAAGAAGAAATAAATCTCGATTACCAATTAAGAATCCCCAAGGATGGGTTTCTAATTCTAAATGAGACATACCTAGCATGACCTTAATAAATTCGAATGCATAACTAACAGTTGGTGAACGGAAAAGAACCCAGCCAAAAAGAACAATTAATAGCGTCAGTAAAAATTTCACAGTAGAGGGAATGTAGTTGTGTAAATTAGGAAAACTATCGGTGCAATATTTTTCAACACACAAAAAGAAGCCATAATATGCGCCCCAGAGGAGAAAAGTCCAACTCGCTCCATGCCAAAAACCTGAAATAATAAAAACAATCCATAAATTGATAAAAGCTCGTGATTTAGAAGTTCTATTTCCACCCAAAGGAATGTAGATATATAGCCGCATCCAAGAGGATAAGCTTATGTGCCAGCGCCGCCAAAAATCAGTAATGCTTTGCGCAATATAGGGGCGATTAAAATTCTCAGGAAAGCGAAAACCCATCATAGAACCAAGGCCAATGGCCATGTCGGAGTAGCCTGAAAAATCAAAGTAAATTTGCAACATATAAGAAAAAGAACCTGCCCAGGCACTGGCCAGTGAAATTTCACTCGTAGGCAAACCAAAAATTCGGTCAGCAACTAAGCCTAAGGGATCTGCTATTAATACTTTTTTTGCAAAACCAAGGGAAAATCGGAAACAGCCTACCAAAAAGGCTGAGCTACTATAATTTCGTCGATGAAGCTGGGTACCGATATCATGATAGCGAATAATAGGACCTGCTATTAACTGCGGAAATAAGAAAATATACAAGGCACAGTCATAGAAATTTCTGGGAGGAACTGCGCGCCCTTTGTAACTATCCACCAAATAACTGATCTTATGAAAAGTAATAAATGAAATCCCTAGCAAAAGTGGTCCTGTACCTTCTGGCAGTTGACCTTTGTAGATGTTCAAAGGAAAGAGGATTTCTCTGATTATGAAGTGGCTATATTTGAAGCTAATCAGCACGGCTACATTGGCCAGAATCCCTATCGACAACAGTATTTTCTTTTTAGTCAGTGACAGATTGGAGGTTTCTGAGATTGCTTTTGACAGTTGATAATCAACAAAAACAAAGGCTAGAAGCATAAATACATAAACTGGCTCGCCCCAAGAAAAAAACAAAATAGAACCAAGTAGTGCCACATAATTTCGCCACTGTCCTTTTGCCGGCATTAAATAATAGGCAGAAAGAAAAACCGGCAAGAAGAAGAATAGGAATATGGGTGTTGTAAACAACATGGTAAGCCTATTTGCAGTAGATGATTTTAGGGCTGTAACATTTCTACTAGCCTGGCACCCAAGCCTTCATTTTCTGCGCTCCGTTACTCACATACTAATTTATGCTGCGTTACGGTGCTCAAAAACGAAGGCTTGGGCACTCAGCCTAGCGAAATGTTAATAGCCCCTAGTAGTGGGC
>JACCWL010000013.1 GCA_013697645.1 Tatlockia sp.
TAGAAGCGATTCAGGTACGGGATAGGGCAGAAGGATTTGATTTGGGAAAACCTCCATTACTAAGACTGCATCTCATTCAACAGGATAGTGAACGCTATACTTTGTTGCAAAGCCTCCATCATAGCATCATCGATGGTTGGAGCAGTCCTGTTTTGCTTAGCAAAGTGCATGAGTATTATGAGCAGCGGGTTTTGGGCTTAAGTCCTAAAGTCAAGGTAGATAGAGCCTACCTTCGAGCTCAGTCCTATGCAGCGACACACCAAGAGCAGGCCTTAGCCTATTGGAAAAACGCGCTTAAGTGCATAGAGCAGGCCAACGATCTGAACGGTTTACTCAGTGAAACTGCTGATCTGGATAAAATTAAAATCTTAACTAACCCACAAGAAATTAGTTTTCAATTGGAAGGAGATGCTTATCAAGATTTGAAGTCTTTGGTTAAAGGAGAAGGGCTTACCACTAATGTATTGGTACAATTTGCCTGGCACAAATTGCTGCAGGTTTATACTGGTGATGCGCAAACGGTAGTAGGTACTACGGTATCAGGCAGAACGATTCCTGTACCTGGAATAGAAGCCAGCGTCGGACTTTTTATCAACACCCTGCCGCTGATAGTAACTTGGGATAGTAAGCGGAGTGTTCGGGAGCAACTGCGCCAGATCCATCAACAAATTACCGAACTAAATAATCATAGCGTTGCCCGTTTAGCGTCCTTGCAACAGGAAGGTCGGCGACTTTTTCATTCCTTGTTCGTCTTTGAGAATTACCCTGTTGTAGAACAAGGCCTAGCGATGAGTCCTAGAGCCGTTATCGGTAAATTGGATTATCCTCTGGCGGTTGTTGTCTATGAAACGAATGGCTTGCAGATTAGTTTATGCTACGAGGGAAACTATTTGACGGATGCGAAAGCAGAGCAGCTAGTCATGCAATTACAACAGATCCTTCTGCAATTGCCTGTGATGATCAATGAGCCTCACTCTGGCTTAAGTTTAGTTAGCAAAGCGAGCTATCAGCAGATGATTGTTGACTGGAATGCAACGGAAGAAGACTATCCCGAAGACAAAACCATTCATCAATTGTTTGAAGAGCAAGTATTAAAAACACCTGACAAGATAGCCCTCGTTTTTGAAGAAGAGACGCTTAGCTATCAATCTTTGAATGAACAATCCAACCAGTTAGCACGCTTTATCCGGCAACAGTACAGGGATTCATTGCCCAAAGATTGCTTAATCGCCCTATGCTTGGATAAATCGTTTGAGACCATTATTGGAATCTTAGGCATTCTTAAAGCAGGAGCGGCTTACGTCCCAATTGATCCCAGCTACCCAGTTGAGAGGATTCATTATTTATTAGAAGACAGCAAGGCTCAATTAATATTAACGCAAACCCACTTAGTTGAGAAACTGCAAGAAACAACGAAATTAGTCAAACTAATTGCTCTAGATAGCAGGCCTTATTATGATTTTGAAAAAAGCAACTTGCTACCTTACAGTCAGCCTTCAGATTTAGCTTACGTGATGTATACCTCAGGGACAACCGGTTTGCCTAAAGGGGCGATGATTGAGCATAGGAATTTATGCAATCTTGCCTACTCTCAGCGCGAACGATTCGCTATTGATAGTACCTCAATTATTTTACTCTATGCAGCGATGGTATTTGATGTGTCAGTAGGAGAAATATTTAGTGCTATCACCTGGGGTGCTCAGCTAAATATTCTGCCAGAATCTAAGCGTAAGGATCCAAAGTCTCTAATTGATTATTTAATACTAAATAGAATAACCATGGCGGTTTTTTCTCCGGCTTTGTTAAGGTCTTTAAATTATCAAGCACTGCCTGATTTAAAGATCTTGGGTATTGGCGGCGAATTTTGCGAGCTCTCTCTCATGAAGCTATGGGGGCAAGGTAAGCGTTTTATCAACTTGTACGGCCCCGCAGAAAACACTGTTTATACGACGGCGTATGAGTATAAAGCAGGGGATTTAAAGAGCAGCATAGGACGGCCTTTTCCCAACATTAAAGTGTTTATCTTAGATAAGGATTGCAAGCCTGTTCCTCTTGGTGCCATAGGCGAACTCTATATCAGTGGAGCTAGTTTAGGACGAGGTTATTTAAATCAACCGACCCTAACGAGTCGCTGTCGCTTAATGTTTTGCTTTCAATTAAATCAATTTGCTACATTATTTATAGCTATTAAATCTATATGAACAGATCGTTCTCCATTCCCTCTTAGACCTGCAAGGTCAGTGGTTGATTTTG
>JACCWL010000020.1 GCA_013697645.1 Tatlockia sp.
CCACAAGACCGTATTGCCTTAGTTGGACGCAATGGCGCTGGTAAATCCTCTTTATTGCGTTTGTTACAAGGAGAGTTAGTACCTGATAGCGGCCAAATCCAACAATTAAATGGATTAAGAGTTGCAGGTTTGACGCAAGAAGTTCCCTTAACAGTCAACCAAGAATCCGTCTATCATTTTTTAGTGAAAAGCTTAGGTGAGGTCGGTGAGGTACTCGCGGAGTTTAACCAATTATCAGCCAGCAATAACGATTTATCAGCTCTTGCTCGCTGCCAACAACAGATGGATAACCTCAATGCCTGGGAATTATTGCCTAGAGTGGAAATGATGGCTAGCCGTCTAGGACTTGATTCCAATGCAGAAATGGGCCATTTGTCAGGCGGTATGAAACGCCGAGCTCTTTTGGCTGCGGCGCTTATTGCAGCCCCTGATCTCTTACTGCTGGATGAGCCAACAAACCATTTGGATCTTAATACTATTGAATGGCTCGAATCTTATTTAAAAACCTATTCAGGCGCTATTTTGGTAGTAACCCATGATCGTGAATTTTTAGGGCAAATTTCTAATCGCATTGTTGAAATCGATCGCGGAAAACTCTATTGTCATGAATGTAAATATGAAACCTATCTTGACCGACGCGAGGCGATGCGTTTAAGTGAACAAAAACACAATGCCCTTTTTGATAAGCGCCTTGCAGAAGAAGAAGTCTGGATTCGCACAGGTGTCAAAGCGCGTCGTACTCGCAATGAAGGCCGGGTGCGAGCCCTTAAAGCTTTGCGTGAGCAACATAGAGCACGCCGCGAGCAATCAGGCAAAGTCCAAGGATTAAGTCTAGATGTATCGCGCTCTGGGTCAGTGGTTATTGAAGCAAAAAAACTAAATTACAGCATTGCAGGTAAACCTTTGCTCAAGGATTTGTCGCTACTCATTACTCGCGGCGATAAGATGGGTATTATCGGTCCGAACGGTTGTGGTAAAACCACCTTGGTGCGCTTGTTATTAGGCGAGTTAAACCCTGATTCAGGCAGTGTACGTCATGGTACTTCCATTGAAGTCGCCTATTTTGATCAACTGCGGCGCCAATTGGATGAAGAGCAAACACTGATGGCCAACGTCGGTGATGGAGCTGACTACGTTACAATTAATGGCCAGCAAAAGCACGTAGCTACTTATCTGCGTGAATTTTTATTTCCACCTGAGCGTTTTAATCAGGCAGTCTCAACCTTGTCAGGGGGCGAGCGCAACCGCTTATTACTGGCTAAATTATTGGCAAAGCCTGTTAATTTATTGGTAATGGATGAACCCACCAACGATTTAGATATTGAAACCTTGGAAGTCCTAGAAAACATGTTGATGGAATACCCAGGTACTTTGATTTTAATCAGTCACGACAGGGCATTTATTAATCAAGTGGTCACATCAGTGCTGGTTTATGAGGGTGAGACGCAGTTCAATGAATACGTTGGCGGCTATGATGATTATCGAATACAGAAAAAGCAAGAGCGTGAGCAAGCAGCCCCAGCGGCTGTGGCCAAATCTGCTAAACGTTCGTCTGGCACTTCTAGCAAACTAAATTTTAATGAGCAACGCGAGCTAGCACAATTGCCGCAAAAAATTGAGATTTTAGAGCAGAAAATTGCAGCTCTGCAATTAAAAATGGCCGAACCTGATTTTTATCAGCAAGATGCTGAAACAATAAGCTTATCCAATCAACAACTAGCAAAAGATGAAATAGAGCTCTCAACCCTCTATGCCCGCTGGGAAACTTTAGAGGAAAGGAAATAGTAATAAATCAGGTGGGACATGGAATTGCTGACAGGTCTATGCCCATTCCCTATGTGGGGCTTTTCATCTACAGGAGATAGTAATGGACAATATGCTGACCATATCCCTAGTCGTGTTTGTTTGTGCGATAGTGGTATTTTTTTCAAAGGAATTTGGTAATACCATCAAAAAAATCATGTCTATTCCCGGCATGAAACTTATTTTGCCCCTCGCTATAGTCACTTTAGTTATTGTTTATTTAGAAGCCGAGGTGTTATGGTGCCTGACAAAACTTCAACTCATTGTATTGGTGGTAAGAGATAAGCTAGCCCACTTGCTACCTCTTCAAAGAATGGCGAACTACCTCGCAACTCTGCTAGTCCTTATGAGCTTGTCTTTTCTCCCGGTGGTGGCCATTGACTATTGGTACAGACGAAAAAGCATTCATGGTTTTCGTTACATAAACCTAACGATTGTTTTAATCTGGCTATTCATTGCTCTGCTACTGACGTTGGTTTATTAATAATCACCGCCTAAGCGCTAGCGATTATCTCTCTCCTCCGGTTCGGGAGAGAAGGTTAGGGCCACTGCGATTAAGCCTACTTCCGCGGAATCCAGGAATCTCAAACCATAATCAGCTCATAAATTATGATAAAATCCCTTTTTTAAACCTTTAAGAAGAAAATCCCATCATATTTAATGTTCAGTTAAGGAATAACGTTTAAACTTAACATATTAATGTATTCGGAGTATCTAAATGCCTATAAATCAAGACCTGAGCAACCTGTTGACCGATGAAAATTCCCTCCGGAATCTGAATCCAGAAGAAGCAACTAAAGCTATAGAAGCTTTAGATGCCTTACTTGTTGCAGGTTATGCAGACGAAGCCGCCAGGAAAAATTTTAGACAAGCTTTAATAACTAAGCGTGATTTTTGGAATCCACTATTAAATAAAAATGATCAAATAGCTCACGAAGCACCTGTAAATGATGAAAATAACAGTACATTGGAATATGATACAAAAGCGAATCTCGGAGATGTTAAGAATTTCCAAACCTTAGCACGTCAAGCTACCGTAAAAAGAGTTGTGATAACACTCAAAGATGCAAAGGATGCCCAACTAGAAGAAATAATTAAATCACAAACTGGAAGCGATGATCTAGATAAAGCATTTCGGCAACATTTTTTTGATAGTCAAGGAAAAAGCAAATTTGGAAAGCAGTTTAATGTTAAAGGTTGGAATCAAGATACTGGTATTGCTCGGGCACAATTTGATACTCTTAAGGAAGAAGCTAAGCGCGAGCTCTTAATTAGAAAAATCAATACTCTCAATAAAACCACGGATATGTCCACACTACAAAATTTGCTTACAGGTGACTTTACTCAAACAGTAAAAGCACTTTTTGGCGCAGGAAACAATCCTCATCCTGTTGCTGATTCAATGAAAGATAACTTACGTTTAGGCGATGTGACAAGGGCGATTGCCAAAAGAGGGCTTTTGTTGGAAATCGCAGAGATGAAACCCGACGCTATATTAGCATTGGGGGAAAGCCTAAATAGTAAGGCGACTCAATTTAGAACGGCTTGCACTAATATAGGTTCAAATTTTGCCGCTAAGTTAGCTAATGGCGATATCGATGCAATTAAAGCAAACTTAGGTTCTCGCTACCTCCGTGCATACGTACCTACTCTGGGCGAAAATAACCTAGCTTTTTTGAACAGTATTGCAAAATCCATAAACGCAGTAGCTTTAAAAGAAGTGATGAAAAATAATTTAGGCGAAGACGCAGCCTTCCTTGACCTTGCTCTAAAAGATAATGAATCAATCGCAGATCTCCGTGAACTCGCTGCAAGAAATGCACTCAAACAAGAAATTGCCAAATGCGATGATCCTGCTGCTCTCGATGCACTAATTAAAGCAAAAACTAAGGGTGATATCCAAAGAATACTTAAGACCCATGCATCGCTTGGTTATAAGAATGAAGAAGGTTTTCAAGCGGCTTTTAACAAGCCGGATGTTAAAGATATAGTTACTCTGGCTCATGTGCGTAAAAATATAACCACTATTCCGCAAAATGCTGAAGATCCTTCCCAGAATGAAGAGCTGCTTAAAAACCATTGTGAAAAACTCAAAGCTGTTGCTCTTAGTGATAGTTTTCTTATCACTTATCGGGAGAAATTTTTTCCTCTTGATGTAGATACACAACTGCAAAATGAATTAGGAACGTATTTTAATAACCCAGAAAACATTAAAAAGGCGCGCCAAGATGCTTTATTAACTTATGTTAAAGCGAAATTCTCAGATGCTAAGCTGCTTGATAATGCGACTTTAGGCAATATGCTACCCCCCAATACAACTGAAAAGCTTATAGCTGGAGTGAATAGTCTATTAGAGGACAAAAAGAATTTAAATGACCTCATTCCGAAAGATTCCTGGTTAGAATTGGAGATTCGTCGCTATGCAGCTGCGGAAGATATGATTAGGTTGTCTAAAAATACTAAGACTCATCATACAAGAATTTTAGGACTAATTAACACCTTAGCTACCAATCCCAATCCGACAGTGCAGCTGGTGGCAAATGCTCCTACTAAAGAAAGAAACCAAGTCCTTGCTCAAATGGCAGAATCTTTCATTAGAGCTTACCCAAAAACCGATGACTCCATTCCTAAATTAGTGGCACTTGCTAAAGAAACTAACTTAGAAGCATTTAAAAACAAGCTAACTACAGAATTTGGAATTGTGAACCGGGACTGGGTTAATGAAAAAACCATGAAACAAGTGCAAGAAGGAGTTCTTCCAACCTTAACTGAGCGTAGTACAGAAACCCTATTGAAATTTGGTTCTAAAGCCCATCCAGAATTAGTGAAACTTATCTCAAAGTTACCCTTTGAAAAACAACGAGCTTTATTAGATAAACCTTATGCCCTTACTGCCTTGGCTGCAGCTGAAAATAAAGAGGAGATTGAACGAATAGTAGGCGATAGT
>JACCWL010000058.1 GCA_013697645.1 Tatlockia sp.
GACATTTCTTACCCGCGAAGCCATTGTCGGGCCAGAGGCGCCGACCAACACGTTTTAAATAAAAAATGTCCCTAAACCCTGTGCTGCATCAAGGCCTGTTTTTTATGATCATATTAAATCAAGCGTAGCCTGATGCCACGCCGTGTAATCAAGGTTTCTTCATTTCAATTTCTTAAATCTCATTAGCAAATCGAAGCCGCTCAGGCGAACCAATATCCACCCAAAGCCCTTGATAAATCTCCCCTGTCGCCAACTTTTTATTAGCCAAATCACGCCACAATGAAACCACCGAATACCTGCCAATTTCATTGGATTGAAAGGCTTCTGGACGATAATAAACAATTCCAGCGGAAGTATAGCGTTTATTGTCATTTGAAAGCTGGTTCTTATTGATCAGATCAAAATCAGAGCTGTACTTATTCTCTAGGTTATTAATCAAAACAAGATGAGTCATTATTCCTTCATCCAGTTTCAGCGAGCTAAAATCAAAATCGGTAAAGACATCCGCATTGATAGTGACAAAAGGCTCTTTGCCCAATAAGGGCAGGGCATTGAATATACCGCCACCAGTTTCTAGACCTCCTGGAGGTTCTGGTGAATAACAGATTTCAACACCCCATTTTGAGCCATTCCCAAGATGGCGACGAATCTGGCTGCCAAGATAGGCATGATTAATGACAATACGTTCAAATCCCAATTCAGCCAATTTTGCAATATGATGCTCAATAAGTGGTTTCTGTTGCACAAGGCACATTGCTTTGGGTTGTTTCTCGGTCAATGGCTTTAAACGCTCCCCTCTGCCAGCAGCCAAAATCATTGCGGTTTTCATGGTAGGCAAATCCTGTTTTGCATAAATTGATAAAAGTCCTGCAATTCCTCATGGCATTCAAGTGAAGCCATTACATATTGGAGTGTGAGTGGTAAATCTTGTAAATAATTGGGCTTAGAATCCCGTAAATGCAGTCGAGAGAAAACACCAAGCACTTTGAGATGGCGTTGCAAACCGCAGTAATCAAAAGCGGTGATAAATGCAGCTTGGGAATAGTGCTCTCTGACAAGGTCATTCTGGTTATAAAAATAGTTGATCCAGGAATTTATGTAATCGCGCGGCCATTGAACATAACAATCTTTCAATAAAGAGACTAAGTCGTAACTAATCGGTCCGCGCATGGCGTCCTGAAAATCAATAATCCCCAATTCCTGGTTAACCTCTGTCATAATATTGCGTGAATGGTAATCACGATGAATAAAAACCTGAGGTTGTTGCAAAATTTGATTGCTAAGCCAATCAAAGGTTCCGGATAAAAGCTTCTCTTCTTCGGAGTTAAGTTCAATTTTGAGATAGGCTTCTAAAAACCATTCTTTAAAAATAGATAATTCCTGCAAAATAAATGGCTTATCAAAGCAAGGTAACTCAGTGGTTTGGCAATTTTGCATGAGGCAAAGGGTATCAATTGCAGCAAGGTATAAACTATCTGCATTTTCCGAGTTTACTTTATGAAGCAAAAGAGTATCACCGAAATCATCTAAAATTGCGAAACCTTGTTCTTTATCGTAAGCATGAATTTTAGGAGTTCGAACGCCGATTTGGCTTAACAGCTCTGCAACGGCTAAAAAAGGCTGGATAGATTCTTTGTTTGGCGGAGCATCCATAATAATCTGATTAACGTTGTTAAAATGCAGGCGAAAGTACTGCCTAAAACTGGCGTCACCTGTTAAAGGGCTTATTGAAAACTGCGATGAGCCAAGTGTTTTTTCCAGCCATTTGTTAAGTGCGTTTTGTCGATTATGCATGTTATACTCCTCAGCCTTTATTAACTGCATCAAGTGCAAGTGGATCATAAGGTATTTTGGTGGCGGTGAAAATTAACTTTGATTCTATAGCTCTCTTAGTGCGGAAAATGATTAGCCCTCGCTATTTACTTGTAGTGATAGTTGCTTCAGCAAGTCTATTCTTTGGCTCCTATCATGTGGTTTCCCATGCTTCTGAAGTGATGATAGAACCTATTCAAGCTTGTGTTATTGCTCGCGATCTAGAGCTTAATGTCGCTACTCGCTCCAAAGTTGCTCAATGTTTGGGCTGGCAAACTGATAATGCCTCCACCCTTTGTGGTGGTTACTATAGGCCCATTGAGATTACCCCACTTTCTGGTGATGAAATCCGCATCAAAGCTGACGAGGTTTCTTTTTATCGTGAAGGCCGTTCGCAATTATCAGGAAATGTGGAAGTTCAACAAACAGGCCGAATAGTTAATGCACAAACCGCTTATGTTTATCGTGATGCAAAAACAAATCAAGTCTCCCAAATTGAATTATTAGGCAAAGTGCAATATTTAGAAGCAGGCCGGTTAATGATAGCGAAAAAGGCAATGATTAATCCACAAGATAAATCAGGGAAGATTGAAGACGTTTTATACCGTTTTAACTCACAACAACGCGGTCAAATATTGCCTTCTTGGGGACGAGCAAGTTTTGTGGAACGCTTTCCTAATAACGATTATCTTTTGCAAAAAGTGACCTACACCACCTGTGCGCCTCAAGATAACGCCTGGCAAATTGAAGCTGACAGTATTAAATTGGACTCAGCCAATTCAAAAGGAGTGGCTCGCAATGCCAAATTATATGTCCGTAATTGGCCTATCTTTTATACCCCTTATCTAAGTTTTCCCACTTCTAAAGAGCGCAAATCAGGCTTTTTAATGCCCGTAGCAGGGTCTTCTAATGTGGGGGGCTTTGATTTAGCTATTCCTTATTATTGGAATATTGCGCCAAATTATGATGCGACTATAACTCCGCATTTATATACCAAACGTGGGCTAATGTTTGAAAGTCAGTACAGGTATATGTCGCCTAACTCCTATAGTACTGTACAAGGGCGTTTCATAGGTCAGGACCGTGCCTATAAAAAATTTTTAAATGACAATAAGCTGCTATTTCCACACTTAAGAAATAAATCCTCAGATCGTTGGGCGGTTGAATTAAACAACAGTACCTATCTAACTCCCGATTTGCATCTTGGTGTCAATTTCCAACAAGTATCGGATCCTTATTTTTTGCAGGATTTTACTACGAATTTCGCTATTTTGACTGAGAGGCAGTTATTACGCCAGGCGGACCTCTCCTACACCACCAATCACTGGTTTTTCAAGGGAATGGCACAAAGCTATCAAACCTTGCACCCCATCAATGAAACCCCAGTCGCAGAAATCTACCAACGTTTGCCTCAATTGATCGCTAATGGTACTTATGATGAGTTGCCTTTTAATGCGAATTTTACAGTACATGGGCAATTTGATTATTTTAAGTGGCCTTCAGACACTTTGTATTCATATCCCTCAGATAGATTATTTACCTATACCCCAGACGGTCCTCGTTATCATTTAAACCCCATCCTATCTGTCCCTTTTATGAAACCCTGGGGATATCTAACGCCGACAATGGAGTTGGTGGAAAATTATTACGATTTGCACTACCAATCTTTTCATGAGAAATCGAATTTTAATCGAACAATACCGCGATATATTGTTGATAGCGGCTTATATTTTGATCGTCAAACTAGTTTTAGGGGCAAAAGTTATAGCCAAACTTTAGAGCCCCGTCTTTATTATTTAAAAGTCCCCTATCACAATCAAACGCAAATCCCTGTTTTTGATTCTGGCTATATGATTTTTAATAGCGATCAACTCTTTCGACCCAATCGTTTTTCTGGTTTTGATCGTATCGGTGATACGAATCAACTTTCCTATGCGCTGAGTTCACGTTGGTTATCTGATGAATTTGGCCGTGAGAAAGCCAGTGTCAGCATAGGACAAATACGGTATTTTGCCAATCGGCAAGTAATGCTCTGTCAAAACAACTTCAGTGACTACTGTGTGGAAAGCCCTTTAACCCTCGGTTCACTCTCGCTAACCGCTAAAAATTCACCCCTTGTGTCAAGAGGCGTTTATCACTTTAGCCCAAATTGGATTATTGCAAGTGATTATGCTTGGGATCCCGCCACTAATGCCACTAATAACGGCCATGTGAATTTTCATTATGAGCACGGTATAAATAAAATCCTTAATGCAGGCTATTCTTATCTGGTTAATGGCGATATTACAACCGTAGCCTATAGTGGTATCCAAAGTAACCCCTTGCACCAACTTACTTTTTCTTATGCCTGGCCCTTTAATGCTAAATGGAGCACGCTTGGCGGGTATAATTACAACATATCTAAACGTTTTGAAATGATGTCTTTTCTAGGCGTTCAATATGACAATTGTTGTTGGGCTGTGCGATTAATAGGGGGACGAACCTTTCGTAATCTAGACGCCCAGTTGCGGCCTGATTATAATAATAATTTCTCCATACAAATTTTATTGAAAGGACTTGGATCGGTTGGCAAATCAGATACTTCTAGTCGAATACGCACATACATACCTAGCTACGTTGATAGTTTTCATAGTTAACAGAATTAATTTTGATTCAAATTAATGAAGATTGCTTGTATTTTGTTTAAGAATAACCTAAATTCCCTGCCTAATTAATTTAAGTGAGGATAATGGCATGCTAAAGCGAGTTGCAATGTTAATACTGCTATTGCCGGCATTAACTGTTATGGCACAACCTTTAGATAAGGTAGTAGCTATCGTCAATGATGGTGTAATTACTGCTAGTGAGTTAGATTCGCAGGTTGCGATTTTAAAAAAACAACTTCAGGCTAAACAGATGCAACTGCCAACGGATGTTGTTTTACGTAAACAAGTTTTGCAGCATTTAATTGATGTTGATTTGCAGCTGCAACTTGCAAAACACAATGATATTACGGTAGATGGCACAGAATTAAATAATGCGATCGCGAAAATTGCTAGCAATAATCATTTAACTCTAACCCAGTTACGTGAAGAAATTGGCAAACAAGGACTAACTTGGCGGGATTTTAGAGAAAATATTCGCAAAGAAATCTTAATAAGCCGTGTACAACAAAAGGCTATTAATACTGACGTTAGTGTGTCAGCTGATCAGGTCGAAGATTACCTAAAAACTTCAAAAAACGATGAAAAAACAAAGCAAAGTTTCCATGTGCAAAATATTGTTATTCCTCTAGCCGAAGAACCGACCACAGAACAATTAAAGAAAGCTAGCCAGAAAGCAAATGATTTGCTCGCCAAAATAAAACGTGGTGACGATTTTAACCGCTTGGCAATTGCTGAATCGAGTGGGGAATTTGCTTTAGAAGGCGGTGATCTTGGCGAGCGTCATTTAGCGGAACTTCCGGAGATATTTGCTAAGCAAGTAGTTAACATGAGTGTGGGCCAGGTTGTAGGTCCAATACGAACCGGAAATGGTTTTCAATTAATCAAGTTAGTTGCCATTAGCGGTAGTGAGGAAAAACATCAGGTGGTGAAAACACACGTTCGTCATATTTTGATAAAACAAGATGCAGGTATGACAAGTGCTGATGCGATAAAACAAGTGAATAATTTATATCTACAAATAAAAGCAGGGAAAGAGTTTACTCAGATGGCAAAACAATACTCCTTGGATTCTGCAAGTGCAATCAAAGGAGGCGACCTTGGTTGGGTTAATCCTGGAGAATTGGTGCCTGAGTTTGAAAAAGCGATGAACGAGTTGGCGATTAAACAACTCAGTAAACCAGTTAAGTCGGTCTTCGGCTGGCATTTGATTGAGGTTTTAGAACGTAAGAAAACAGATGATTCGTTAGCCTTTAAGCGTCAGCAAGTCAGACAGTTCTTACAACAACGAAAATTCACTGAAGTTGTGCAAAATTGGCAACAACATCTTCGCGCTGACGCCTATGTGAAGATTATGGACAAATCATTAGCATGAAGCCACTGCTAGTTAGTAGTGGTGAGCCTGCAGGAATAGGGCCTGATTTATGCCTGAGTCTTGCAGGTCATGACATGCCTTTAGTCATCCTAGGCGATAAAGAATTATTTACCCAACGAGCAAAGGAATTAAATCGGGATCTAATCTTTGTTGACTATCATCCCGACCACCCAATTAGCACTAGCGCCAATTGTCTGACGGTATTATCTATTCCTTGCGCTGCTAAAGTTATTAGTGGCCAGCTAAACCCCATCAATGCTCACTATGTTATTGAGATGTTAGGTTTGGCTACGGATAAATGTTTAAACGGTGAATTCGCCGCTCTAGTCACAGCCCCCGTTCATAAGGCTGTGATTAATCAAGCAGAAATACCATTTACTGGGCATACTGAATTTTTAGCCGAACGTTGTAAAGCTAAAACTGTAGTCATGATGCTAGCTTGCGAGGCGATGAAAGTCGCATTGGTCACAACCCATTTACCGCTAAGAAATGTAGCAGATGCCATAAACCCGACATTAATTTGTACTGTTATTGAGCAGTTGCATCGTTCTTTACAACAGAGTTTTGCTATTGCTAATCCTAAAATTTATGTCGCTGGATTAAATCCGCATGCAGGAGAAGGCGGTTATTTGGGGCGAGAAGAAATCGACTTAATAACACCGGCGCTTGATAGTTTAAAAAAGAAAGGAATCAATGTTCGAGGTCCATTTCCAGCGGATACTCTGTTTACTCCGCAAAATTTACAACGAGCTGATGCCTTTGTTGCCATGTATCACGATCAGGGATTAACAGTATTAAAATATGCGGGTTTTGGTTCAGCTGTTAACGTTACACTTGGCTTACCCATTATTCGTACTTCAGTTGATCATGGAACGGCTCTGGAATTAGCTGGAACAGGATTAGCAGACGCAAACAGTCTTTTAGCCGCGGTGAAAATGGCAAAAAACATGTCAGAGGCAGGAAACAATCATGACAATACTATCAATCATCGTAGCAATCGATGAACAAAATGGGCTAGGTAAAGAGAATAAGCTGCTTTGTCATCTACCCGCAGATCTCCAACACTTCAAAACCATAACAATGGGAAAACCGATTATTATGGGACGAAATACCTTTGAGTCAATCGGAAAACCATTGCCAGGGCGAACTAATATCGTGCTGAGCAGAAATGTGCAGGCAATCAACGGTGCAGAAGTAGTTGAATCCTTGCCCCAGGCATTATCATTAGTCGCTGACGCTCCAGAAGTGATGCTTATAGGCGGCGCAAATGTTTTTGAACAGGTATTGTCTTTAGTGTCTAGGATTTATCTAACGCAGATTCATCATCAATTTGACGCTGATGTTTTCTTCCCGAAACTCAATGCATCAGATTGGCTTTGCAAAGAGAAGGTGTTTCGGTCGCATGATGAAAAAAACAGTTATGACATGACCTTTTATTGTTACGAGCGTGCTTAATTGTTAATAAATGGTTCCGACTGATTTATAACTAAAAATTTAGACTATTTCTAATTCAAAATAAAATATTTCTCAGAACACGTTAAGAAATAATTTATTAAAAAAGGAAGAAAGTATTTGACAAGGAAGGTAGGATGAGTAGAATACGCAACACGCCGAAAGGGCAAGTTCATTAAAAAGATAGAAGACAAACTGTGTGGGCGCTTTAGAGAATTTGAGTGCTTAATTAGAGATAAAGAAGTAAAGAGACGCTAGTTTAAACTAGCACAGGAATTGAACTGAAGAGTTTGATCCTGGCTCAGATTGAACGCTGGCGGCATGCTTAACACATGCAAGTCGAACGGCAGCACGGTCTAGCTTGCTAGACGGGTGGCGAGTGGCGAACGGGTGAGTAACGCGTAGGAATATGCCTTGAAGTGGGGGATAACATGGGGAAACACATGCTAATACCGCATAATTTCTTAGGAAAAAAGCTGGGGACCTTCGGGCCTAGCGCTTCAAGATTAGCCTGCGTCCGATTAGCTAGTTGGTAGGGTAAAGGCCTACCAAGGCGACGATCGGTAGCTGGTCTGAGAGGATGGCCAGCCACACTGGGACTGAGACACGGCCCAGACTCCTACGGGAGG
>JACCWL010000059.1 GCA_013697645.1 Tatlockia sp.
CCTCGGAGCAACTTTTGCCTTTACTTCCATTTTCACCTCCTTTATCAGAGCAGCCAATTTACAAAATAGTTATGACAATGCCTTGTTGCTGAAAGTCTTTGCCCCCGTTGGATTTATGCTAATTGCCTTTGCAGTATTTGAAACGCTGATGACCTTTTGCTTGATTAAAAAAGATGCAGTTGATCCGCAATCAAAATACGAACCAGTCAAATATTTCAAAGGGTATTATTTAAGATCCTATATAAATAAAACTCGGCATCCCGCGGTTATTTTGAATTGCATTATTGGGCTATCCGTTTTTTGGGCTATTAACCAAGTGCTTTTAGCCAGTTATGGTGCTTTTTTAAAGGATTATGTCGGTCAGGTTAGTGTTTTATTTGCCCAAGGATCGCTTGCAATGGGAGGGGTAGGTCTGTTATTGGGCGCTTTGTATGCAGGAAAAGTGTCCAAAGGCTTTGTGGAAACAGGATTGATTCCTGTTGCTATGCTTGGGTCTGCCGCAGGACTTTTTATACTGCCTCATCTTACTAATCCAACAGCAATTGTTCTTCTTTTTTTAGCCTATGGTTTTTTCGGCGGCATGTTGATTGTTCCTTTAAATGCCCTCATCCAATTTAACGCGCCTCGCCAAGAAATGGGGAAAATCCTTTCCGCGAATAATTTTTTACAAAACTGTTTTATGCTTGGATTTTTAGTGATTACGGCACTAGCAAGCTTAATAGGTATTAGTAGTAAAATCCTGCTTTATGGACTCTGTGTGATTGCCTGCCTTGGCGCCATTTTTACTCTTGTGAGTATGCCGCAATCTTTAATTCGTTATGGACTTTATTTTATTAGTTCGCGATTTTACCGAGTGAATGTTTATCAATTAGATAACTTACCCTCTTCCGGTGGCGTATTACTCTTGGGAAATCACGTAAGCTTTGTTGATTGGATTGTGCTGCAAATTGCCTGCCCTCGCCCCATTCGATTCGTGATGGAACGTTCAATTTATGAAATCTGGTATTTAAATTGGATATTTAAAAAATGTGAGGTAATTCCAATCGCTCGTGGCGCTAGTCAAGATGCTCTAATCGAGATAAATCTAGCCTTAAATGCTGGGGAAGTGGTTTGTCTTTTTCCAGAAGGAAGGCTTACAAAAAATGGCCAGCTAGGCGTTTTTCGCTCTGGCTTTGAACGCTCGGCAATGAATGCTGATGCTTTGATCATTCCTTTTTATATTCATGGTTTATGGGGAGCTAAGGCTTCTTATAGCAAGCAAGCTCACTTATCAAAGACTTTTAATCGTCGGGTTTCTATCGTTTTTGGTTCTTCAATGGATATCTTATCGAATGCCCAGTTGGTTAAACAAAAAGTCACTCAACTGTCGATTAAGGCTTGGAAATATCATATTAATGAGATGGGTAATCTACAATCAGAGTGGCTTCGCCAGGCAAAAAAATCGGCCAATTTAACCGCTATCATTGATGAAGATGAAAAACAAATTTCAAACCATAAACTACTAGGCTGCGTTTTGTATCTCAGCCGTAAAATAAAAGCCCTCATGAAAAATGAACAACATATCGGTTTACTATTACCCACCAGTGCCGCCGGAATTATCGCCAATCTTAGTGTATTAATCCAGGGCAAAACAATCGTCAATTTGAACTTTACAGCGGGTGAAGCTTTATTCAGTTCTGCAATACAACAAGCTGCTATTCATACCATTATTACTTCAAGGCTATTTTTAACCCAATTGGAGGCTCGAAACATTGACATAAACAAACTGACGCCTTCCATTCAATTCATTTACCTGGAGGATTTCCTAGCAAAATCTAAGCAATTCAACATTCTTGTTTATGCTCTGCTTGCCAGACTGATGCCCGCTTTTTTAATTAAGGCTCTCTTCATAAAACAGGTTGATATTAATAGTACAGCCGCTATTTTATTTAGTAGCGGCAGCGAAAGTTCTCCGAAAGGAATAGAATTAACTCACGCTAATATCTTAAGTAATATTCATCAGGTGGCCACAGTTTTTGGGCTTGAAGATAAAGATGTCATGATGAACTCCCTGCCTTTATTTCATGCCTTCGGTCTTACTGTGACGACTTTAATGCCCTTGTTAGTAGGTATGCCTATGGTTTGTTGTCCTGATCCGACCAAATCCTTGTTAATTGCCAAATTAATTTGCAAGCATCGTGCAACCGTCTTCTGTTCCACCTCTAGTTTATTGAGTCTATATACTCGAAATGCCTTGATTCATCGCCAGTTACTTGCCTCTTTACGTATAGTAGTTGCGGGAGCAGAAAAATTGTCGCCAGTAGTAAGCAAGGACTTTAAAGAGAAATTTAATCTGGAAATTTATGAGGGTTACGGTGCAACTGAGGTGGCTCCAGTGGCAAGTTGTAATTTACCCGATGTCATTTCGACCGATGATTGGCATGTCCACATCGGCGGTAAATCAGGGTCTGTGGGACTTCCATTACCCGGTTGTGCCTTTCGAGTGGTTGATCCCTTAACCCTTGAGGATTTACCTATTGGTGAAGATGGCCTTGTTCTTATAGGAGGCACTCAGGTGATGGCAGGGTATTTAAATTTACCTGAAAAAACGCGTGAGGTGCTTATTCAAGATGATAATTTCACTTGGTATAAAACTGGTGATAAAGGGCACTTAGATAACGATGGTTTTTTAACGATTGTTGATCGCTACTCAAGATTTGCCAAAATTGCTGGTGAGATGATTAGCTTAAGTCAAGTTGAATTGGAATGGCTAAAACTTATCAACCAAGAGGAAATAGATTTAATGGCTCTCGCTTTGCCAAATGATAAAAAGGGTGAGGAACTCGCTTTAATCTATAACTCAGCTTTAAGTGAAGAAGATATGCAAAAATATTTTCTCGCATCAACCATCCCTAAACTCATATTGCCAAGGCAAATTAAAAAAGTTAAGGAGTTGCCTAAATTAGGAAATGGTAAGCGTGATTATTTATCAGCGAAACAAATGCTCTTAACTTCTTTAACTGAGGCGTAGCCGAGAATTACTGGTTATCGCTAAGGCGCTAACTAGGCTGACCCGATATTTCATTGTAAATTTTTCAGTTAAGAGAGAACCGTAGTCGAAGTTAAAAGACACAATAAGTCTGATCCTAAAATCAGACTTATTAACTCGGAAGATTAGTTTAGCCAATGAAGGGAGCAACGACAGTGAATGTTGTTGACGCCGTACCGCAAGCATTTCTAGCGGTGACTGTAACAGGGAAAGTGTATTCCTCGCCTGCTGCCCCAGGAATAATAGTTAACACACCTGTAGATGGATCAATCGTTACAGTTATATCTTCAACTCCTGAATCTGGTGGAGGGGGTACAAAAGTTACTGAAAAATTCAAGGGAGAGGAGCCACTAAAGAAAGGAGCTGTAGCAATTGTTATTTGAGTTGTCGTACTTTGATCTGGTATCGCCCCTATCAGGGTAACACCTGTACAAGGAGTTGGCGGAGCTACTGGAACAAAAATTTTCTCATCACTAATCGCTAATACCTGAGGGAGATAGATAGCTGGCTCAGCAACCCAAGAACTAAATCCACTTTGAACTGGCCTTACAATAGGATCCTTTTCTAAATAGTTAGGAGCAAATTGTACTTCCTTCACTAAATAACTAACACTAATACCCACATTATAGGTATTGGGCAAATAATGTTTACCGTCTACATAATTCGCACCTACTCCTACAGACCAATTTGGTTTATTGGGTAGTGTGTAAGCAATATTTGCTTGATAGGCATTAAACGGATCACGAACACCCACAGAACAGCCAAAATTCGTATTTTCACCTAATCGCTGAGTAAAATTAGCAGTCCCGCCAAGTCCTTTTGCATGTTGACCGAAACCAAATATTCTATCGTATTCAACATTGTCGTAATTTAGCTCAACTCCGACTCTAGCAGCATACCAGGGCTGAACACTAACACCTGGACTCACGTAACCTGCATCTGAACCCGCAATGCGACGGTCATTAAGAAAATTTTCTATTATTAGACCCGAGCTAGTTATAGCTGAGCCTCTGAAGGGATCTAGATTTTTACTTGGCGCATGAGAATAACCTGCTTTTAGATTAAACTCGGGAAGAAATCGAAACTGATATAAGCCATATTGATAATGTGCACCAATTGCTCCTTGCTGAACCCACTCTCTACTATTGCCGCTAAAGAATGAATAGATTATATCTTGTCTTAAGTATTCACCACTAATTTTAAGAGCTTGATTATCCTGAATCCGCCACCCTATAATGACCCCCATAATTTAGACCACACAAAAGTAAAAATTTAAGAGATAATAGCCTCCAACTGGAGGTAAGAATGGCAAAGCACAAAAAGTGGTCATCAGCAGCGAAATTTGAAATAGCTTTAT
>JACCWL010000064.1 GCA_013697645.1 Tatlockia sp.
ACCCAATGTCGGGCCGGGGGCGCCGACCTACGCGTAACTATCTAAAACATATCTAGCTTCAGCCTGTACTTAAATCTATCCATTCCTAAACGCGTTATCATCCGCTACTAATGGTTTTGTTTGGTCAGAGGTGGATTCAAGGAGCTCTCGCTCGTTACTGTTGTTGCTAAAAAACGAATGAGAATTTGCTTTAATCCCAAATGGTAATTCGCTTAAATAACTATCGGCATCCACTGTCATATCAGTTCTACCTTTTCTCAGAGCACTCATTTGTTCTGATAATAGTTGTTCTTCGGGTGTTTCAACCAATTCAGACATCAAGTTAACAGCAAAAAGTCCAGAGAGGAAGCTAAAGACACCAGAGAAGAGGCTCGCTAATACGCCAGAAAGGCCGCGAGTTTCTTTATCAGAGGTTACCGAAGTCCCTGTTGCCATTTCATCGAGATCATGTTTTGCCTGGGTCGAACCGTAGGTTTTATAGAATTTAATTTTATCTTTAGAGAAGTCATTAAAACTGAGGATTTTGCCTTCTTCAGTAAATTGCTTACGTAAGGCCGCCCTCTGTTCTGCAATTTCTTTGCCTCGATCGGCGTTGCTCATGCAGCCGCCTTCCAAAATACCTATGGTTTCAGCCAATAAACCTTCATAACTAGCTCTATAGATTTCCGTTCTGTCGTCAAGATGTTTATATATTTGAATCATGTTCACAAGAGCGAGCGGAATACCTACGACAATAGCGACTATGCTCATTACGCTTCTAATTAACATATCAGCAAGCGGCCCTAAAACAGGAAATGGCCTTAGGTAGTCTTGGGTAAAGTTCCCAATATGTCGGCGTAGAGAATTAAGCCAGGTTTCATGAACAGTACATTTTAACTCAACAGCTGCATTAAGGGCTAAAGCTAGGTTTTCTCTTTGAAAGCGACTTAAACCAAAAAATGGATCATCATTTTTTTGAGTTTTTCTGAGTTTCAGGGTAAGTTGTTGGACAGCTGTTTTCACTGAATCGCGGCGAAATTTATAAGGCGTGAAAAGAGAATGATCCGATGAATTTAAAAAATCAATTATGATATCAAGATTCTTAGTGGTCCGATTATCTTGCTTAGGCTTTGCTTTGGCAAATAATTTAACTGCATTATTAATTAACTCTCGAGGACCATCCATATCATTGTTTCTGACTCGTGAAACATCGTTCCACATATTGACGCAATGATTAGTTTCCTTAAGGTCAATGTTAACCTCTTGCCACCCTTGGGGAATAGTATTTCCATATTGCTTTTGAAAGTCTTCTTTTGATTTTTGTATTATTTCGCCAGACTCAGAATTTCTGAAGATTACGCTGGAATTGAACAATTGGCGAATAACCGCATTGGCATTCGTTTTTGATTCAATAACCGTACTATTGAATTTAGATTTTTGTGCTTTCTTTTGGTCAGGTGTAAAGGTCACTTGATCAGCCACTAGAGTTTGATGCAACTTAGTAATGGTAATAGGACCTTGTTGATGAAAGGTTCCCCATTTTTCCATAAAGGCGTTTAATTCAGCTTCAATTCGGTCCTTGGCTATCATCTGTAAATGATTTAGATCAGTAATGTCCTGTCTAGATTCTGTGTCACCTACATCAATAGGTTCTGTTATTGCAGTGCCAAGATGGTGACCAATAGAGAGCACTTTTTTATTTTTAATTACAATATCATTGCAATCGAAGGCATTAGCTAAGTTGGGTGTAGATCGTGACATAGGTGTTGAGGAGAGTTTTTTCAACTCTTCATGATGTGCTGTCATGAAATTGATAAACCAGCGATGATCTTGATCAGAACCTACCTTTTCACCTAATTTAACTCGCCAAGGTTGGTTTTGAGTGTGATCCCATAAATCAATGCGTTTTTGAGAGGATCTTTTTCTGAATTCTGGATCCTTAAAGGTTAGAGGTTCAGCGTAGCGCAACATTAGATCGCCATTTTGTTTCAACTTCTCAATAGTACAAGCAGCGGTGCAGATGTCTTTTTTCCATAAAAAATCTCTGACAAAATTGATGGCTTTATAGGCATTTTCTTTCTCTTTAACCACCCCACATTTAACTAATAAACTTGATAAAGCGCCGTTAAATTTTTCCAATTCTTTTTGGGCATCTTTGAGTTGTTTAGACTCTTGATGAGTTACCATCTGGCTTTGAAATTTATTAATGAATTCTATTAATTTACCTTGGGCTCTTTCATCAGCTAATTGAGCTTGTGCAAAGATCTCTGTAGCAGCGCGTGCAGAATCAATACCACGAGCATATATATCGAGAACATCGAGTTTAATATTTTCAGCTCGCGGAGGGAAAACCCGTATCATTTTGCTAGGTATGTTCTCGAAATCTTCTATCATTGCTTTGCTTTCTGAATTAGATTCAGAGTCGTTCAAGTCAATAAGGAATGATTTTCGGTCTAAACTTGCTTTACGCAGCGCAATTAATTGAGCTTGCAATTGGTCTAGTGTTTCGGCTTGGAGGGGGGTTGAGAGCGCATTAGACCAAGGCTTGATATTTATTTCAAAGTCTTCTGGAAGCGCTTTGTAGAGTTTTTCAGCTTTTGCTTTAGTAAGTGACATGATTTTCCTAATTAGTACTATAGGACATTATTACATAGAAATATTAAGTGAATATTAATTATTCAACCGTTGTTTTGCTCTTTTTATAGGTATTTTTCCATTCTGTATCGATAGAACCGCGTTCGTGACTTTTTAAATTTTTATCGAGCGCAACTCGTTCGTCAAAAACAAAGCAGGAACCTTCCCAAAGTGAGTCTTTTTCTGCTACGGATTCTAAATAATTTAAAATGCCGCCATCTAATTGATAAACCTCAGAAAATCCCAGTTTTTTTAAATAAGAAGTTGATTTTTCACAACGAATACCGCCTGTGCAACACATGGCTATTTTTTTATCCTTTTTATTGATTAAATGCTGTTGTACATAGGCTGGAAAATCCCTGAAGTTTTCTGTATTAGGATTAATGGCATTTTTAAAGGTTCCAAGCTGTATTTCATAATCATTGCGGGTATCAATCAAAATCACTTCTGGATCAGCGATTAATTCATTCCATTCCTCTGGATTTAAATGCGTACCTGGCAGGCTATTTGGGTCGATATTTTCTTCTCCCATGGTCACAATTTCTTTGCGTAACTTGACTTTTGCTTTTGCGAAGGGATTAAAATCATCATAGGTCGTATTAAATTGCAAACGTTGCAATTCAGGGTAACTTTTTAGAAGGTTTACTAAGGGTTCAATTTCCTCTTTTAGACCGCAAAAACTGCCATTTAATCCTTCACTTGCTATAATAATAGTTCCTTTAATGTTGTTTTCTTTCATCGTTTTTAAGAGCGGTTCTCGCATCAATTCATAATCGCTAAGAGGCGTGAATTTATAAAAGGCTAGAATTATAAAGGGTTTCATTTTATTACCTGATTTATTTGATATTCTAAAAAGAGGTCGTCATTTTACTCTTATTTTGCCAGTGAATAAATGTAAAAATTTAATCCAGCAAGAAAAAGATTCAATCTTTAGTGATTAGGACGAAAATTTTATATTTTCGCCCAGTTATGAGGATAAATTCTAATAGTAATCAACTCTTGTGGCCGTCACTTCAATAGGCTCATCTTCTATTACTGTTACGGGATCATAATGATTGACATAACTGACAGGGACTAGAGCTGCTGGCCTAACAACAACGGCTGGGGTAACAACTCCAGCTGAATACCCTCTGCTGCAACAGCTACATGCAGAAAGCATAAGGATCGTTGGAACTAAAATAATCCATTTCATGATTGGCCTCTTTTTATTATTTCCGTGACCTTATTGTAGAATATTTGATCATCTATTGCCAGTGGAAGCCCCTGATCCTGAGCGCTGGCATAGGCGACTTAATGGATATCCCTCGTTGCGCTCGGTATAACGGTTATAATGTGTGGGACGGTGATAAAGAGCTAAGAATTTTAATCTTATTTATTCTTTTAATCTGCTTGTCATTTACAAAGTCATTTCACTATACTGATGCCCATTGTTATCGGCCAATTTAGTAGGTCGGCAAGGACAAGAATTTGCTTTAAAACAAATTCCAATAAACAGGATGTAAAATAATGTTAGACAGAGCTGGCATAGTCGATGAGCAATTTATAAGCCGTATAGCTAAAGAGGATTTTCCTCCGGCTAGAAGTTCAACGAGCCTTAAACAGGCCGGAATCGAAAAAAATCTAGCCATCGAATTATTCGATTCTCAGATTAAATCCCGTTTATTAGATCTTATTGCTCGCCAATTGAAAGAAAAAGGCCTTTCTTATTACACAATAGGCTCAAGCGGACATGAGGGTAATGCGGTATTAGGTCAGGTCTTTAGAACGAGCGATATGGCATTTCTCCACTATCGTAGCTCTGCTTTTTATTTACAGCGGGCAAAACTCGTGCAAAATTCGGACGGTCTTCGTGATATTTTGCTTTCGCTGGTAGCCGCTGCTGCAGATCCAATCGCGGGGGGCAGGCATAAAGTCTTCGGAAGCGTCCCACTCACTATTCCTCCGCAAACCTCGACGATTGCCTCGCATTTGCCTAAAGCGCTGGGTACGGCCTTATCGATTACGCGCGCAAAGGAAATGGCGATTAAGGCCAAATTGCCTTCTGATTCGGTTATTCTTTGTTCATTTGGCGATGCCTCAACTAATCATGCCTCAGCCCAAACAACCTTCAATGCTTGTTCTTGGATTGCTAAACAACAGTATCCTTTGCCTATTATTTTTATTTGCGAAGACAATAACATAGGGATTTCTGTTCCTACACCACCTGATTGGGTGGAATTATCCATAAAACAACGCCCAGGCTTACATTATTTGAGTTGTGATGGATTGAATATTGCCGATGTTTTTTTAAAAGCACAGGAAGCAGAATATCTGGCTAGAATCAAAAAACAACCTGTATTTTTGCATATGAAATGCTTACGTTTGCTTGGTCATGCAGGCTCTGATATTGAATCGCAATATAATTCACCCATTGAGATCGAAAGTCGTGAAGCAGGTGATCCCTTGTTACATACTGCGCGTATTTTATTTCAGCAAGGTTGGATGAGTTCCAAGGCCATTTTGGATTTGTACAAAGACAATAAAACACTCATTGAAGCGAAGGCAATGGAAGTAATCCACTTACCGAAACTCACCTCTGCAGAAGAAATTATGTCCTCTTTAGTGCCCAAAGGCGGCAATAACCCGGGCTACCCACCACCGACAGATGCAGAGCGAGAGCAGGTGTTTGCTGCAGCCTTCAATCAACTAAGCATGAAGCGTAATCTCTGCCAGCAGATCAATTTCGCCCTTACTGATCTAATGCTCCAATATCCAAACATGTTAGTTTTTGGCGAAGACGTTGGAAAAAAAGGGGGCGTTTATCGCGTAACTGCCGATTTACAGGCGCGCTTTGGTCAACGGCGTGTCTTTGATACGATTTTAGATGAAACGACTATTTTAGGTACAGCAATTGGTCTTGCTCATAATGGTTTCATACCCGTGCCTGAGATTCAGTTTTTAGCTTATTTACATAATGCAGAAGATCAACTGCGAGGTGAGGCTTCTACTTTATCGTTTTTTTCCAATGGCCAATATCAAAATCCAATGGTGATTCGCATCGCCTCCTTAGCTTACCAAAAGGGATTTGGCGGTCATTTTCATAATGATAATTCAATCGCTGTTTTACGTGATTTACCAGGGGTCATAGTTGCCTGTCCGTCTAATGGGCCGGATGCAGCGAAGATGTTACGTGGCTGCTTGCGCTTGGCCCATGAAGAAGGGCGCGTTGTTGTCTTTCTTGAACCTATTGC
>JACCWL010000066.1 GCA_013697645.1 Tatlockia sp.
CTTTTCTTCTTTTTCTCGGGACCGAGAACTTCGTTGTCTCTTCTTTTTTTATCAAATTCAACGCAAGATGTCGCATAACACTCATGTTTTCTGCGGCTACTCCGCGCCTAATCCTAGAGTCGTCCTCTCTAAATGTAACGTCTAGAACCCAATGCAAGGAATTTTCTACATGCCAATGACAACGAATGGCATGACTAATTTTAGCAGCGTTGGCCTCCAGCGAACTAATATACAAACGTATTTCTTGCTGAATAACATCCCCTATTTCACGGGAAGAGACTATGCAAGCAAGACTTTTTAGGTCAATCCATTCTTTATTAAACGATTGAAGATAATCCGGTAACGCCACAGCATAGCAAGTTCTTGATTCAATTCGTCCATGCCCATAATCATTTTCTTCAAAATGCGAATGCTCAATAGAGGAAAAATCCTTTTCAATGGCTGTTGAGAAAAAATCACTCGCCATTTCTTGCAACTCGCTTTGATTGCCTTTAAGCGCCAAAACATAATCAGCATCACATTCGCGTATCTTTTTCGCAATATCACGCTGACAGCCCATAGCATCAATGGTAACAATGCATCCTTTTAGTTCAAGGATATCCAATAATTGCGGAATAGCCGTGATTTCATTGGATTTAGAATCGGTTTTCTGTTGCCCCAAAACCACGCCATTTTGACAAGCCCAAGCGCTAACCATATGTATCGCCGCTTTTCGATTCTTCCTATCATAGGAACGACGAGCACATTTTCCATCAATCGCTACAATTTCTCCTTCTGTTATCTTTGCTATGGATTGTACCCAGCTTACAAAGCATGATTGGAGAGCCTTTGGCGATAAACATGACATTACTCGAGCAATCGTATCATGGCGGGGTATTCCATTTTCATAGGATAAAAATTTTCTTAGCCAATCCAATTTTCCATGACCAAAATCTTCTATCGCCTCCCAGCCATCAAATCCAGAAATAACAGCGCTGATACTGAGAAATATAATTTCAATTAATGGATAGTCGGTGCGGCCTCTGACACGCGGATCGGGTAACTCACCAAAGTACTCTATCAAACTGCTCGACACAAAATATCTCCTCGTTTTGTAAATGTGGAGGTATTTGATCATAACTCGATACTATTTAAAAGATTTTGGTGATCTTGCCCTGGGTTCATATGTTTTTATTTGATCCTAAAGAAGATGGCAAATATCCCAGCTATCATCCCACTGACAATCTTCTCCTTGAAGTTCCTTATTATGCTGCGGCTACAGCGGTGATGTTGTTGTCGTTGCCATTTGATTTGCTAATTGGTCTAATTGCTCTCCCAGTGGCTGCTTTACATGATTTAGGTGCCCGTATATTGTCGGCTTTTGAAGAAAAAAATGACACACTCCAATGGGGTATAGGTAGCCCCTAGGGGTTAAATTTAATTAGAAATCCCAGATCAAACAGTTCTTATTTACTATACTTCTATAGACTCACTATTAAGGAAAAATTATGAAAAGGATATTTTTGTTATTATTATCAACCCTCATTATGGGCGAAGCCTTCGCTATCAGTGATGTATCAAATCCGACTGGATCAACCCCTAATCCTTATGGAGCTACTAACATTCCTAAGGGAACTAGTACAAATCCTAACGGAACTACCCCCACTCCTTACGGAGCTACCACCACTCCTTACGGAGCTACCGTAAATCCTATGGGAACTACTACACATCCTAGTGGAACTACCACCACCCCTTACGGAAATACCATAAATCCCATGGGAACTACGACTAATCCAACCGGACCAACCACAAATCCTGATGGAACTATCAATATTCCCACCGGACCCACCACAAATCCTGATGGAACTATCCATAATCCAGGCGGAACTACCACAAATCCTAGTGGAACTATTACCAATCCTGGCGGAACTTCAACAAGTCCTGGAGGAGCTACCACTAGTCCTGGTGGGGTTACCCACTAAGTCGAAATAAGCTGGATGATAAACACGGAGTTGGATAATGTTGCGGTTCAAAGCATCTTTAGTACGACTCCGTGCTTGTTATATTAAGTATCCCAAAGCCTAAGAGAGTCAGTTATCGCCGCTAAGTTCCAGTCCCCTGATATTTATCTCATTCAAAATAATTAGCCTTTATATGACAATTATTTGACTTTTATAAACGCATATTATACAAAGTGATTTTTGGAGTTCAAATTGCCTAATCCATTAATCATTTTAGAAAAACATGATTGTTCCGCAGCAAGAGATTTTATTATCCAAAATGCATCTCATTTGAAAGAATTAGGGTATAAAAAAATCCTTCTTGAAGTATCCAAAGAACACTCTCCTACAAGTATTAAATCACAACTAATAGAGACATGCACAATTGCAACAACAAAGCCTAACAGCTTCAACGCGAAAATAATGCTGGATGCAAAACCGAAACTTGAAATGTTGCTATCCTTAGATAAGCTTAAAATTCCCTATGAATGTATTGATCCTCAAACCGAATCTGAAGTCCAAACGATGATGATGGCGGAGGCAAAAAAGAGAATGCTTGGAATTTTTAATTCAAATGATGAAAAATCTAAACAATTAAAAGCTGATAAACGAGATAAAGATATCTCCCTTACTTTAATTCAACAAGCGAAAGAGTATGACGGTGGTGTTATTTACCTTGGCGGATTTATGCATACCGAGTTAGTTAAAATTTTGAAAGAAGAATCTAGTGAGTACCGCTTTGCAATCTTTAATTACAAACCCGAAAATTTTATATTAGATTTGCAAAACAGATTACTCCAAACATGGATTAAACTAGCTGAGGATACATTCCGAAAACAATTCTATAATGTTCCTGTGAATTATTTTGACCTATCAATAATACCCTCTTTTGAACTGATTGAAGGTGCATGTAGATTAGCAAAATTTGAGGAACCAGCTCTCGGAAAATTGTTAAGCGAATCCACAAAACTGACTTATACCTACGATATTGATGAACATTCTGCTGTTGCCGCATCAACTGAAATTGATAATAAAGATGTGAAGAAAGTTGTTAGCCAAATAAAAGAAATTTTTCCTGGTTTAAGTTTCTTTACCCAGCAAAAAACAAATACTATTAAGCTTACAGTTCCTGGAATAAATTTAGAAGAAAATTGCCAGGAACTTAAATTGGGGCTTTATAAGCAAGGTGTAATGAAATATTTAGAAGACGATGTTCTTGTAGAACATGAGAGTATTGATCTTAAATTGTGATTTTCAGAGCAGCTCTACCAATCTCTTTGTTTTTAGCAATTCGCTCCAGGCAAATTCAGGCTAGGGCTGCGATTAGAACTTCTTCATCAATGGGCCATATTCAACAGTCGTGTTTTTAGTCTTCTCTTCATTTAGATGAAAGGTTGTGGATCAAATGTGCGGCAAAGGATTTGATTGATTCCGTACCCAATTGATAACTATCACTAACAAATTTTTAACCGATTTATAAGCCTATTTTATGAGTTATTGCTTCTACTTGGGAATTTCTGAGCACGTAGTAACTAGGTTATTCCTTATTTATATCAAATCTCTGCGCTAATATCGCTGTCTCTTTTGTTAAAATTACTTTGCCAATATTTTCTTACTTTAGGTATAGTATGTACAACCTTTCTGAGCATCTTTTGATAAGAAAGAACAAATAAAGATTGAGTTTAACCGAAGAATAGAAACATTACGGGGAATTTTTAATGATAGTCGAGTTAAAAGATCAAGCAAAACAAAATCCACTTATTAATATTCACAATTTGATTGGCAATTATCAGGCATTTTTTTCAGATTTGCTTCATCGGATGAAAAAAATAGACATAAATATTACTGAAATGCCAATGAGTCATTTGCTTTATCGAACTACCACATTAACTGAGTATAATAATTTACGAGATGAATTAAAAAAATATTGTAGCGAATTTGTGGAAACACAATTCAATGATCGTGCAGTTTCAATTCTTATTCTGAATGAACCACTTTTATTGGAAGATGGTTTCACTGTTTCCATGATTGAGTTACCCGCTCCCCGTGCTGTTCATATGTATCCCAGTGGGCTAGAAAGCATCGGAGTTATTGTGGGAAAAGAATTACCTGCATTTATTCAAAAACATAAAGGTGTATTAACTGGCGTTAAAGAGCATGGACAATATTGTCAGCCAGCCTTTGTTACTTTTGATAATGATAAAACAGCAAAGTTTTATGCTAGTTCTTTAAGAGAAATCGTCAAATTACAGGGCTGGAAAATCGCAAGATGCAAACCTTAAATTAGACCGCTGTTAGTAACGGTATTTTCGGATCACCGTAGCAACAGATACATCGTGCTCATCTTGGCATTCCTACAAGTGAATATATTAATGAGTTCATGCTCTTATTTTTACAAGGCTTTCAGTATGCTAGTAAAACAATCCCTTTCAGATCAATTAATCATTGATTGCCTTCGCACCCATTACGGTATACCAGTTGAAACGCTTACATTCCTCCCTTTGGGTGCAGATACGGATGCATCAGTATATAAAGCAGAGGCACAAGATAGACGCTCTTATTTCGTAAAGCTAAAACGAGGCCACCATCACGACATCGGTATTGCTATCGTGCAATTATTACATAAGGTTGGCATTCAACAAATTATTCCTCCTGTTAAAACAATAAAGGGGCAGCCGACTCAGAGGATTGATGACTTTACCCTTATTGTGTATCCATTTATCGAAGGAAAGGATGGTTTTACCCGTACTTTAACTGATGAACACTGGCTAACACTCGGTAAAACGCTAAGAAAAATCCATGAGATTAATCTACCCTCATCCATTAAGGAGCGGATAAGGCATGAAGCCTATTCACCAAAATGGCGAGAAGTTATTCGGTCCCTTTATCCCCACATTGAAGCCACACCAATTGGTGACCAGATTGCTCTTAAACTATTGGCGTTTATAAAGAAAAATATCCTGACCATTAAGCGTCTAGTTAATAGGGCAGAACAGCTAGCCCAAATTCTGCAAAATGAAACGCCCCTATTTGTGCTCTGTCATTCGGACATTCATGGCGGCAATGTATTGATAGATGATGATGAAACTATTTATATAGTGGATTGGGATGACCCTATCATGGCCCCTAAGGAACGCGACCTCATGTTTATAGGTGGCGGTGTCGCCAATGTTTGGAATAAACCACATGAAGAAGCGCTGTTTTATAAAGGGTATGAAAAGGTTGCAGTAAACATAACTCTTTTGGCTTATTATCGGCATGAACGAATCGTTGAAGATATTGCAATCTATGGCCAAGATTTACTTTTGAGCACAGCAGGAGGCGAAAACAGGTTAGAAATGTATCAACATTTTATCGACATGTTTGAACCAAGGGGGGTGATAGATATAGCCTTCAAAACTTATGATGGCTTGGGCCACATATAGACACCTTTCTGAAAAAACGGCTATTTTTAGAAATGCGGTACTATTTGTCGTTAACAACCTATGCTGAAATGTTATCAAAACAAAAAAAAGTGAATAATGAAACAAAAACATTATAAATTTATAATTGTCACTATTTATACAATCGTATTATTTCTAGATCGATTGGATTTAACGATTATTAATGTAACCCTGCCTACTGTAGCAAAATATTTCAAGGTTTCTATTGTTGTAACAGATTGGATAAGTCTTGCTTTTTTACTTGCTTTAGCCATCTCAATTCCAATTATCACTTGGCTTGGTGAGCGTTTTGGATTGAAAAAAATTTACATCATTGCCATGTTTGTATTTGGTATAGGCTCGACCTTATGTTCCGTTGCAATGAGTTTGAATCAGTTAATATTTTTTAGATTTTTGCAGGGTATTGGCGGTGGGATGCTTATTCCTGTTGGGATGACAATGATTTATCGGATCTATGATAAATCGGAGTATGCGAGCATCACCAGTTATACTTTCATACCCGCCCTCATTGCTCCTGCCATTGCCCCCTTTCTCGGCGGATTAATATTGGACTCTTTTAATTGGCGTTTGGTATTTCTTTTTTCAGGGCCTATTTGCTTATTATTGGCGGTTATATCGGCATTTTTAATTAAAGAAGAGCCTCATAGAAACCCTGCTCCCTTTGATTGGCCTGCATTTATTTTAGGTGAATTGATATTATTTGATGTTTTTTATGGATTATCACTATTAGGAAAAGAAGGTTTTTCACTCACCGTTATCTTAATGATATTAGTACTTTTCCCACTTATTTGTTTATTTATAAAAATTGAAAACCAACAAAAAAATCCTTTAATTAATTTAGATTTTTTTAAAAACGATCTTTTTTATCGTGCCAACTTAATCCAAATTTGTTTTCAAGCTTGTCATTTTGGTGCCATCTTTCTGATCGTACTCTATTTACAAGCGGGCATTGGTTTTTCAGCTACCTTAGCTGGGTTGATGATGGGTATGCAAGCAATTGGAGCTATGGCAATCAGTCGTTATTCAGTTAGATTATTTAATCAATATGGAGCAAGGCTACCTCTTATTATAGGATTTGCTGGTATTGCGATAATTACACCTATGATTATGTTAATCGATCGAACAAGTTTGCTTTATTTTGGCCTTATTCTTTTTTTAATCCGAGGCTTTTTTAGTGGATTATGTGGAACCCCCATCCAAATATTAAGCGTGATTGGTTTTGATAAAGATGAAATAGGTTCTATTATCAGTATTTTTAATACATGTAGGCAGGTTTCTATTAGTTTAGGCGTTGCACTTTCTTCCCTATTGATTGCGTTTGGACTATATTTTTCTGGATTAGCTGGAACAGAAAATATCCCCAGCGAGAAAATTTTTTCTGTTTTTATTTATGGATTTCTAGCGATCTCAATTATTGCGCTTATTGGCATAGCTGTTACTTCTAACTTGAGAAAGCAGTAGAAAATGTCATGGCTATAAATCAATATGAAATAAAAACAAACAAAGCTAAAACCATTTGAATTATACCAAACATTTTATCTGGAATTATTGCTGGGATAGTTGTGGTTTCTATCAATTATCTTTTATGGATTATAAAACACGTCTGCAGAGTGGTTACTGAAATATCATGTAAAAATCCTTTTCTTTTCTTTCGAAACTCCTGGCATTCAATATATCAAAATAAAAAAACATTGGAAAAAATGCTGACACACTATACACTTAGCTCGCTTTTGTATTGAAGAGTGCCCATCAAACATTCCCCTACACACCAGCCATTGAAAACGTTCGCACTTAGTAACGGACTTAAACCAGTTTCAAACTATTATAATATGGAGATAGAATATGTCGCTCACAAAATTTGAAGTAAGACGCTTAGCCATGAATCCGGAAAATAAAAGTATTCTTAAATTGTGGAGTCAGATTCTAGATGACATTTTTCAGCAAAATAATGACTTTAACTTTGAACAAGCATTTATAGATGACCAACCAGGTCTAGGTAATCGAGTCCTTTCCTATACCTGTGATTTAATAAGAATCACTATATTTGATTCGGGAAAAAAACTAAAATTAGAGGAACTTAAGGTAACCTTGGATCAAGATGCAGTTAATTTTTTAGATAAATTTCAAAAAGAACTTGTTAAATTAGAAATTGCTCAGAAATTACCTAATAAACTAGATAGCGATAAATATGAAGAGGACACTTATGCAATACATTACTTTGCTATATTAAAGGAGATATTATTACGAACTATGGCTCAAGCCTTACAATCTAACGGAAGTTTAGATAATGAAGCCGATAAATATTTAACTGTTTTTAACAACTTTCAAAGCAAACTCCCAACCTTAACTCTTGCTAAACCCACTATTTCTGAATATCCAGTTGAATATATTAAAGGCAACAATTACAACCCATTATTGACTAGTTTATCTATGATTCTGCCTAAATGGTCTGAAGACTTAGCTGAAATGATTTTAGCAATTAAAGAATTAAATAAAGCTAAAAATACAATTGCCTCTAATATAACTACTTTAAAGCTAGTAAGAAATCATGTTCAACGTCAGTTATATTGTCGTTTACTACTCATCGATTCAAATAGAAATGCAGATAGAGCAGATTTAGAACCAGTTCGCGCTGCAGTTTTGTTATCTCAACTTGAGGATAAATTGCTTGACTCTTCTTTATCCAATAATAACACTCTCACTTTAGATATCATTAGCGGGCCAACCAATTTATTACTAAACCAAATAAAAAAAGCTGAGACTATCGGTTCTATTATAGATATTAAAAAAGAGCAAACACATACCCCCTATATTAAGAAATTATATTTGGCTCTGAATCAAATTGAAGGGTTACTTAGTTTTGTTCAGAATATCTCAACCTTAACAACAGATGTAGGCTCCTTGCTATTTATATTAAAGACTATAGCTACTGCCAGCTTAAGTACCAAAATAAATGCTTGTATTAGCTTTGCTAGAAATGACTGTGTCTCCGACTTTGATGGACCAGGATTATCAATATTTGAATTAGAAACCCTAACAGCAGTTAAAATTGCGCAAAATTCTGAACATGATTTTAGTAAACTGGATAATCAACACAGTCACCAAACCCTTTTAAGAGTTAAAGGAGGACTGGAATGCTTACAAAAAATTGCCGAGCTAATAGAGAGTCCAGAATTAGTTGATTTAACAACAGTCTATAAGCTTCATTCTAGTATGTTTCCTAATTTAGAAAACAAACCCACAAAACAAATAGAGGGAAAAAAACCGCCAACAGAACCTGATGTAGACGATCCCGATCAGCGCTCAGTAAAATCTACTAAAATCCATTCAAACCAAAAAAATCAACACCAACCACAAATCAAAAATCTTCTATTGGGCACAAACTGTCTTTTTCAATCGCTAGGCCTTGACCGGCAGATTGTATTAGAGCAACTTCTTGAAAAAATTAAAATAGATTCCTCACTTCAGAAAAAAGTAAGTCAAGAAGCTTTAAACCGATTCAAAGAAGAGTATTTGCCTATAGAATTAATCCAGCTTTTAAATGATGAGGAAAGAGTTCAGGCAAATGATAGTTTAACAAGTTTAAAGACTATGCAAAGCGCGTTGGCTACCTCTCTGCGTAAAGAACCACTCCTTAAGTCAGCAGAATATAATCGTTTAAGCGATCTTGATTTAATAAGGCATGTCTCTCATAAAGAACCGAACATCTTAGATAAACCAGCTTTTGCAAGTCTCTGTTCCACTTATTTTCCGATAGCAAACAAGCGAGATACTCACTTGAATGCAATTGTTGCGAAAGAAGAGTTCATAATCGCTTACTTTACCCATTACTACCTAACGAAAAAAGAAAACTTTGCTTACGCTCCCAATAAATCAGGATTATTGAGTGAATTACTAAAGATGATCAATAAACCCATTCAAATCTGGGAGCTCGATGAGCAAAACTGCCATGTGAAAGGTGAATCCTTTAATTTCAACCAAGATAATTCGCTGTTAACAACCCATTTGATGCATTACCCTAAAAACGATATTGGTGTTTCTCTCTTTGAAAAAATTAATCCACCGAAGCAAATCATAAAAGAAAATAAGTATCTATTAAAAGATATCTTAGCCCAAATGATGGGAGACGACAGTTTAAATATTGAATCCAAAAAAGAAATATTGAGTTACTTTTGTGTTAACAAAACAACAAGCGCTGACTCAATGCTTAGCATAAAATTAGAACATATCCAAGAAGCAGAAAGACAGCTTGAATTAATTAACCAAAAAATGGAGTTACACGAAGCCTTTTATAATGAGTGTTTCAAATATGCATTAAATCACCTTAAAAACTTTTTGAGTAACTCTCCCAAAAGCTTAAGTAAACCTTCGATTAAAAGACAGATCAAGGATGCTATAGAAAACTACTTCAGGGACGAAGCAGTCAAAACTTACACCCATAGAGCGGAAAAACTTCACTTTGGAGTTATACTTCAATGGGATAAAAATTCTTACTGGATTGACTACTCAGAGCCAGAGGCTAAATTTAAATTATACCTCAAAAATAAAAACCTTTATTACGGTCAAGATTTTGATGGGAAAAGCCTTGTATTTAATGAAAATAGCTCAGAAGAAAACAAAGATCGTGACTTGAAAATTCTTAAGGTTTCAAAAAATGATTTTATTAAAACACTTAATACAGCAATTAAAAAAGAAGAACATCGTGAGACTCTTTCTGAAGAAATTTATTCCTACCTCGAAAGGATGCATCAGGGCTCTGTACCTTTAAACCAAACATTCATATCTGATGAAATAGCCGGAAAATTTAATTGGAAAGATAAGCTATCCACTCATATAAATAATAAAAACACGGCTAAAGATGTTGAATATGAAATTCGAGATTATTGTGCTAGTTTGACTACTTGTCAAACTTATATAGCGCTCTATGAGAAGGATAAAACTTTTTGGGTTGGCAGATACTCCGCAAAACTCTATGCACAAGAAAGTCAAATAAATCTATATATTTTTGATAAGCAGGCAGGCAATAAACTACCTGTTTTAATGCTGGACAAAAGGGCCAGTCATCAAGCTAATAATGCCCTGGATACTATTTATATAGCTTTTGAAGATAAGCAATATTTCAATGAGATTATTAGAATTCAAACAAAATCTCCTGAAGTTTTATGGGAACAATATACCAAAACCTTTGTAAGTATTATCAATAATAAAATTCAATCGGAATTTAAAGAAAATATAGAAAATATAGTCTTTCTTAAATACATCGAGAATTGTATTCAAGGACTTAACATTTTAAGTCTACCTAATGTAGGTAATCAGAGAAAAATCGATGAATTGGTTACTTTAATACAACAAAAACAAGATTTATTGATACTTAAAAATAAGCGTGATGAAATAAAAATCAACTTTAGTGGAGATACCAACAACTATCTCTATAAAAAGACTCGTGATCAGGTTCATAAAATCGAGGATTTCACTCTATCCGTGGATGAGCCATTGAATACTGAAAAGCATACTCTACTTCATCTAGCCGTTAAAAAATCAGATTTTGCCTTAGTCAGCCATTTATTGTATTTGGGTGCTAGTGTTGCAACAAAAAACAGGCCCTCATGCAAAATTCTAATTAAGCCTCATGTCGATATCAAAACTTCAAATAGTTATATCGTTAGAAAAATCAATGAAAAGAATTGGCAAGTTTATTACCGAGACGATGAACAAAAAGCAACCACTATTAGTATTAAAACGATTCCTGGTTTATCAAATCTTCTAGCCACTCATAAAGATTCAGAGCCTAATAACAAAGATATTCATCAAGTTATTAGTAAATATCACCTAATAACTCATCAGAGTACGCCCCTGATGTTAGCCGCCAGGCAAATTGGGTTTGTTAAAAAAGAAAATTCAAACCTATTTTTCAGCTTGCTCGTCTCAGGGTTAAAAGAAGCAAAACCGAAAGACGAGGATCTAAAGGCGTATGTGATCTTAAAACGTTTGTCTAGAGAACTGCTAACGCCAAAGTTTATCGAACACTTTGAAAAGTACATAAATATTCAAAGAGAACGTGTCAAAGATGATTCTTGGTTTAGGCCAGTGAAAATTTTACATTATTTTTTCGGTACAGATAGAACTTCTGATAGAGGTCCCGAACTAGCAATATTAATTCAAGACCTTATTGAAGGTGAATTAGGTCATAATTATAAAGAGTTATTGCATAACACACACAAAGTCAGAAAAAATGCATTGACACAATTGAAAAGTGAATTATTTAGTGGCCTTATGAAAATAGTCGAGGTTGCTGAACAATTTATACGTGAAAGAGAGGTTTATTATGATAATGAATATCAAGAATATACCAAGAGTCAGAATAAAAAATGGATGGCGGTTGATGAACACGAACAATTAATTCTTCTTTCAGAAGAACTAGAAAAGATAAAAAAATCAGATATAGATAAAGACTTAAGAATCCAGGATTTAGAAACTAAAACTGCAAATATAGCTGATCTTACAGTGCAAAATACAAAGTATAGTGAAGAGTTAGGATTGTTAAAATTACAAATGGAAGAGCTCAGAAAAACACTAACTTTAATCACGAGTAGCCAAAATAATTTGCCTTCACAAACGTTAAGACCGCAAAATAATACCGCCGAACGCTTTTCAGAAAAACAGAATAGTTCGATTGGATTTTTTGAAAAAGGCAGATCAATTTTGACCACAACATCCTCATCAACGAATTGTTTAAACATTCAAGATGACTCAAATATTGAACTACAAAAGTTATAAGTTGAATTCAATTAAAATCTATAATTATAGGGTCTTACCCAGACCCTTTTAATACTTTAGGTCGCAAAAGGAAGTCATGCAAAAATTAAAAGAAATGGAACAACTGTTAGCAGCCTCTATCGCCAAAGAAGCCAAAACAAAAATTTCCATTTGGGGTACTCAAACCTATGGTGAGTATTTCTCTGATTCAGGATCATTAGAGCTTACTAAGCCTGGTTTTCCTATCTCATCGCTGGTTCATTTGGCTAACAAGCCCAACAAAGCAAAAGAGAGGATTATAGCGGTCTTTGAGAACTATAGTCGAATGGGTTTTTGGAGCAAATTTTGGTGGCAAATAACACATCTCAATGAATCCATAGCAAATTACAGGCATCTGTATACTATTCTCAAGCTAATGGAATTAAAAAAATCTTATGCCTCCATAATACAGACACTTGTGGATAACCCAGACAGGCCAAAGCATTCGCTGTTCACTGCTGTTTTTAATGCCTTAATTTTGTACTTCAATTCCTTCTTACCCAGTCATAAAATATTTAATCGATTATTTCACAAACACTATGAGCTTTTACATATAAAATTTGACGCTCAATTCAACTACTTGGCTGAAATTATGGAATCAGGTTTTAATTTTTTCCACAATAAACTAAATGCTATTGAAAACTTAGATAAAACGGAGAAAAATCAGCTGTTAAAAGAAGAGGCGAAGGCCTGGCTAAACACCTTGCAAACCAATTTAAATAAAATAGACGATGAGTGTCAAGGCGATTTTAAAAACCTCGCTGACAGGCTCGGGGAAATAAAGCTTATACTTGAATGTCTGATTCATC
The DNA here is from genome assembly GCA_013697645.1 of Tatlockia sp. GTDB lineage: Bacteria > Pseudomonadota > Gammaproteobacteria > Legionellales > Legionellaceae > Tatlockia. The sequence goes on from JACCWL010000066.1 coordinate 13,027, forward strand.
AAACCCATAAAAAGAATAAAGGCCATTACTTTCATGAAAAGCGTTTTACTAAGACTGCTAATTCTATTGGTTATTCTTCGGGAAGAGAAAGCACAAAACTCCTGCCCAAAGACACTGAGGAAGCCTATAATTTATGGCTAAAAAACATTCTGGCTAATCCGCTAATAATGGAAGATTCGTTAAAAGCCATGAGAGAAAACACCAAACAAATATCCAAAGATGCAAGAATTGATTTGCTGCGATATGACATACTGTCTCAACTTTCGCTTCATTGGGTAGAATCCATTAAATGGCAGGACAGAAGCACTCTGGTGAATGGAATATCGTTTCAAATGAATGCAAAAGAAGCGGCTAAAGATGCTAAAACCAACCTGAATCTCCTTTGGGCAAAGGTATTTGCCATACATTACCACCCCGATAAAAATTTTGGTGCAGATGATAAAACTTTAGTGGAGCTTAATAAAATCATTCAGTCTTTTAATGCAACCAGGGAGCACTACCTTAATTTAATTGACGAAGCGCTTAGTTCCAGCATCTGCCCTAAATGGATTGAAGATGATTCCCTGGAAGAGGAATCTAATGCTAATGAGCACCTGCTCATGTTCAATAAGCTTCATGAAGGATTAGACGAAATCAAAAAAAAGGATCAAGACTTAGATGCACGCTTATGGAATTTATCAATACGTTTAGAGGAGAATCGAGAGGAAGGAAAAAGAGAAATCGAGCGCAGCAAAAAACGAGATGAAGAGATTGCATCATTAAAATCACAAATACTCAATCTCCAGAATATGGCCTCTTCAATCATAAACACGCAACAAATTAATAATTTACCAACTCAAGCAGTTATATCTCAGATTGAGTCCGACGAACCCATTTGCAAACTCTAGAATTTCATAAACATTAAATCAATGAACCAATAATCAATAGCCATATTAGAAGTGAAACGAATATATCAAAGATTATCTGTATTTTTGACAAAATATAGATAAACTAATTCACTGAAGTCCTTATTTTGTCTATCTCTAAACCTGAACAATCTGCTTATATAAAGCTTCAATAGCCTAGGCATAGGGGAATTAAGTAAACTACTAAACTAAGGTGATAATCATGGTTAAAGGGCGGTAGTGTTCAAATAAGTGTGTCAGCTCTTTAAGAATTGTTATAATTTTTACAAATAGGAGAGCTGTAGCATGAAT
>JACCWL010000074.1 GCA_013697645.1 Tatlockia sp.
GTTAAAGATTACAATGATTTAAAACCTGGAATTGGCACACCTAATGTTGCGCGCGGAATTGCTTTTTTTGGTAATGATCACAAGACGGGAGAAGAGCTCTGGTTTGCAAATGAAGATTTAAGAACCCATATTCTTATCTTTGGTTCTACCGGTAGCGGTAAAACGGAAGCCTTGGTTTCGCTGGCATATAATGCCTTAGTGCATGCAAGCGGCTTTATTTATGTAGATGGAAAAGGCGATAACTCACTTTATGCTAAGGTCTTTTCCATGGTCAGGAGCATGGGTCGTGAAGATGATTTATTACTAATCAACTTCATGACTGGAGCCCGTGATATTATCGGTCCGCAAGAAAAACGTTTATCAAATACTTTAAACCCCTTTTGCCAAGGTTCTTCGAGTATGCTTACTCAGCTTGTCGTTAGTTTGATGGGCTCATCAGGTCAGTCTTCTGACGGCGATATGTGGAAAAACCGAGCTATCTCTTTCGTCGAAGCCTTGATGAAGTTACTAGTATATATGCGTGATGAGGGCGCTATTTTGCTCGATGCAAACTCAATCCGTAACTATTTTGACTTAGCGCGAATAGAAGCAATTGTTTTGGATAAAGTATTCCCACGCGATGATCAGGAAAGTATCAATATAGAATCTGTTCCTAAACTAGTAACTGATCCAATCCGCAATTATCTGTACAACTTGCCAGGTTATAACAAAGAGAAAAAAGGCAAGCAAGTTTCTCAGGTTTTAGAACAACACGGTTTTATTACCATGCAGTTAGTCAGGGTATTTTCATCGCTGGCGGATACTTATGGCCATATTATCAGAACAAATCTAGCAGAAGTGGATTTTAAGGACGTAGTACTTAATCGACGTATTTTAGTGGTATTACTTCCGGCTTTGGAAAAATCGCCTGATGAATTATCCAATTTAGGTAAGGTTATTGTTTCATCGCTAAAAGCAATGATGGCCGCTGGTTTGGGTGATCAGGTCGAGGGGGATTATCGTGATGTGATTTTAAGGAAGCCAACTAATGCACCTACCCCCTATATGTGTATCCTTGATGAGTATGGTTATTATGCTGTTCAAGGTTTTGCGGTCGTCCCGGCACAAGCACGTTCTCTAGGCTTTTCAGCCATTTTTGCTGGACAAGATTTACCTGCTTTCCAAAAGGCTTCAAAAGAGGAAGCCGCATCAATTGGTGCGAATACGAACATAAAAATCTGTATGAAGTTAGAAGATCCAGGTGAAACCTGGGATTTCTTCACTAAAACTGCAGGCGAAGCCTATGTTACTAAGGTGGACTCCTTCCAAACCAAGGACTCAAGTATAGCTAATAGCTATATGGATACTAAAAGTTCATCTTTTGAAAAGCGTTCACGTATTGATTTATTGGATTTAAAAGATCAGACCGAAGGCGAAGCGCACATCTTTTTCAGATCAAAAATTGTACGTGCTCGCATGTTTTACGCCAACCCTACTCCGGTTAAACGATTAAAACTCAATCAATTCTTGAAAGTCGAGCCGCCACCAGATGATTATTTAAATAAACTGCATAAACAGCTTGCTGGCTTCCAAAAAGTACTTGAGAGTGGCGACATTTCAATTGAAAAGGAAGTGGATACCGAAGAAATTAATCTGATTACTGCAGCACTACACGAATCAAAAGTAACTGAGCCCATTGAACGGGGGGTAGCAGCTTTGCTAGCCTACCATAGTCATAATGAGCCAGAACCTCTTGAAGAGCTGGTTGAAGAAGAGGAAGTAGGTGCCTTAACAATATTTAGCAAACTTCGACACTCGACAGATGATTTGCCGCTCCTTGTTAAGGATATTGAGCAATTTTCGCAAGCTTTGCTTTCGATTAATGACACGAGGAATGATTTAACAAATATTGAGCGGCTGAGTGGTGCAAAAGACAAATATGCAGGAACTGTTGGAAATGAATTAATTAAAGATTTTCAGATGGCAACAAGTTATCCTCCACAAGAAAGAGAGCTTACTACTCCCGAAGAGCTAACTTTGATGGCTGTAGAGCTTAGTAATAAAATTGAAAGTGAACGTGAAAAAGCGAAAGCGAAAGCTGAGGAATCTTAAAAAAGGTGTGTGATGCGAATCCAAAGGAAAGGTCAAAAGACTCCAATTTTTAAATCTTGAGTAACCCAGAAGTCACGTCATCCCGTTCGGGATGACGTGACTTTGTCTGAAGACCTGAGAGATGGTGTGGTCTCGTTCAATTTTTACTCAGGTAGAAGCAGATCTAAGGGAATTTTCAATTACTGCTTGTAACGCGATGATTAGTATGTTTTTATTTCATGACAATGGGCGTAATTTAATTTAATCTAAGAGAGCAGCTTTACATAGGGCGCATTAGCGTCTTTGTTCGAAAAAATAGCTTTTTCTGTCTGTTTTGAAAAGCACTCTTTAGGGCTGATTTATTTTTTCAACCTAGAAAAAAGTAGTTTAACGCGGTTTTAAGACGTTTCTTTTTTAGGTTCTAGATTCTAGATTAATAAAATAACGGTGAGGTTTTAGTGAGAAGATTGTGCGTTGGCCTATTTGTTTTTTCAACATGGCATGCCACTCTGCTTGTATTCCTACTGCTGCTTGGATGTAAGGGTAAAGTTTATTATCCCAACGAAGATGAAAGTTTAAAATTACCTCATAAAATTAGTGGTGCCGATGACAGGGCTGTGATGCGAATTCAAAAAAGCCTTGTTGGTTGTGGTGTAGCGGTGATTACAATCGGTCAAGATTATTTAGTAGGCATCCCCTCTGTTTTACTTTTCCCTAACCAATCACCAAAGTTGACCTGGGGATCTTACGGATTATTAAATAATGTGGCGCGATTTTTAAAACAATTCCGAATAATAGCTATCAATGTAACAAGCTACAGCGGTAAAAATATTTCTACAAAACGTGAACAAGCTCTGACTTTAGCAAGAGCGAGAGCAGTTGCTGACTACTTATGGTCACAAGGGATAGATAGCCGCTTTATTTTCACAGAAGGTGCAGGGAGCGATAAGCCAATAATGAGCTATCCGCTAGGCGGAGATAAAACATTTAATTCGCGTATTGAGATTACTTTTAGAGAAGCTATCGTTTAGATGGGGACGCAATGAGTGGGGACAATTGGAATAAAATAAAAAATTCTAAATCTTTTTATATCCGCACTTATCGTGTGGCTGGAAAAGGCCTTGTTATTTCATTATTTATAAATGTTGTTTTATGTTTGGCAATTTACTATTTTTATTTCCATCAACCTATTCGCGATTTTTATGCAACCAGTGGAATTACTCCACCAGTGAAATTAAATCCCCTAGATCAGCCAAATGATTCTGCAACGCCATTGTTAGCGGCCGATCCTGTAGATGAAACTAGTGTGAAATTAATACCAGATTAAACGAGGAAATTATGGCGGAAGATGCTTTAGCAGCAGTTACAATGAGAAATGATTTCTATCGAGATGGTCAACGTAAGATTATGGTTGCCTTACTTATCTCAATGGCAATCAATTTTATATTGTCCTCACTTTTAGTCTATCAGCTTACCCATCCGCCTGCGCCCCTATATTTTGCAACGAGCATAAGCGGTAGGATTACTCCTTTATTTCCTTTAGATGAGCCAAACCAATCTGATTCAGCTGTTTTGCAATGGGCAAATCAGGCTGCAATAGCTGCTTTTACTTATAACTTCGTGAATTATCGTGATGAACTACAATCTTCTTCCGGCTTTTTTACCGCAGATGGATGGACACAATTTCTAAATGCTTTGCAACAATCCAATAACTTGGATGCCGTAAAAGCTAAGAAATTGATTGTATCGGCAGTATCGACACGTGCGCCTATAATTCTGCAGAAAGGTTTACTAAATGGAGTTTATTCCTGGCGAGTGCAAATGCCTATTTTAGTAACTTATCAGAGCGCTAGTGAATTTTCACAATCAAATAATGTGGTGACCATGTTAATAAATAGGGTTTCAACATTGAATTCTCCGCGTGGTATTGGTATATCTCAGTTTGTTGTAGGGCCTGCTAGTGGTGGAATAAGTTGATGAGAAAGAAAAAGAAAATGAAATTATTTCATTTGGTTGGCTTAACGCTATTTGCATTCAATTCAATGCAAATATCAGTCTATGCTGCTAACGATTCTGATTCTGCAAGACAAGCACTTCAGCAGCTGCGTCTTTTGCAGCAAAGCTTATCACAGCCAGGCTCAGGTCAGTCGACTAACGCTGCTACACAGAGCAAAACTGAAACCAAAGTAACGGTAACTAGACCGGCGTCTACGCCCACTAATAATCCGCCTCCATCGACGCAGGCTACTATCCCTCAAGGCCCACCACAGCAACCTAATCAAGAAAATCCGGTTATTTCGGAAGCGGATAATGAATTGATCGATGTTAAGGCCTTTGAAACGGTAACTCGACAATTATTTCCGCTTACTCCCGAGCAAATTCTTCGCTTGAAACATATCTATCATTCACAGGAATTCGCAGAGACATCCACAGCAGGTACGCCACCGAAACCTACCGCTACCTCACAATTTGTGAATTTGTCACCTGGTTCTACACCGCCAGTTATCCGTCTATCTCAGGGTTTTGTATCCTCCTTGGTTTTCCTTGATTCTACGGGTGCGCCTTGGCCTATTAGCGCTTATGATTTGGGTGATCCTTCCTCTTTCAATATTGAATGGGATAAAACATCGAACACTCTAATGATTCAAGCAATGAAATTATACAATTACGGTAACCTTGCGGTAAGGTTAAAGGGATTAAATACCCCCGTGATGTTAACGTTAATTCCAGGTCAGAAGGCAGTTGATTATCGAGTTGATTTAAGAATTCAAGGCTATGGCCCTAATGCGAAGAGCATGCCGACGGAAGAAGGCCTTCCCCCAAGTGCCAATAATGTTTTGCTTCATGTTTTAGACGGCGTTCCTCCGGCAGGTAGTCAGCGCTTAACCGTCAGCGGCGGTGATGCGAGGGCTTGGTCACTTAACGATAAAATGTATGTAAGAACTAATCTCACGATTTTATCTCCCGGCTGGATAGCCAGTATGACTAGTGCTGATGGAATGCATGCTTATGAATTGCAAAAATCACCGGTGTTACTCGTTTCCTGGCATGGAAAAGTCATGCAGCTTAAGATAGAAGGGTTATAACCAATGGCAGGCAAAAAAGAGAATTTGAAATCGCTATTTACTAATACCCGTACACGGGTAATCATAATTTTTACTGCCGTACTTCTTCTTACTGCGGTTATTATCGGCGTTTATAAATTAAAATTCTCAGGTGAGACTACTTCCTCTGAGGCAAGTGTTGCAACGACACCAGGAATCCAATCAATTCCCGGGGCACTAAACCCAACGGTCCAATATGCAAAATTGCAAGAATTACAGAATGTTGATCAAGCAACTTCAGCCTTGAAAACTGGTGGCTCTGCCATTCCCACTATTATCCGTACTCAGGCTTTGGGCGAAGGTGTGCAGCCGATAGGCGAGCCAACGGGTGGTCAAGGAGGATTGGGTTTTGCCGGATTAGCACGCGAAGATGAGGCAGGAGCGCAGCGAAATGCATGGATTCAAGCCTTACAAAACAGCAGTTGTTCTAAGTCGAGCGTAGCTCAGGTCGTCACTGAAGGTGCAACATTAAGCGATTTAAAAGCGGGATGTAGTTGTGCGCAATTAAAAGATAATGGCTATACGATAGATAAATTAGAGCAAATTTGTTCCTGTAAGGAGTTAAGAGCAGCGGGATATAATGCTCGCCAGCTAAAAGACGCCGGTTTTAGTGCGGGAAGGCTTAGGCAATGTGGATTTGATGCTTGCGAATTGCGCAATGCAGGTTTCACCGCTCAACAAATGAAAGATGGTGGCTTTACTGATGGTGAACTTAAGGGTGCTGGGTTTTCTGATGCTGACATTGCTAAAGCGAGTGGTCTACCTCCTGGTATGAGTGAAAATGCTGTTCGAAGCGCAGGTTGTCAAGCCGATGCTTTAAAAAAATTACGAGAGCAGGGCGTTACAGCCTCTGCTATCCGTCGGATTAGTGGTTGTAGTGCTACTCAATTGAAAGCTGCGGGCTTTAATGCTGAGGATTTAAGAAATGCTGGATTCTCTGCGGCTGATTTAAAAAATGCCGGATTTACTCCCACTGAATTAAAAGCAGCAGGTTATACTGCCAGAGAATTGCTTAACTCAGGTTTTACACCGGCTGAGCTGGCAGGTGCTGGATTTACCCCAGCAGAGATTGCTTCAGCAGAATCAGAATTACCACCAGGTATAAGTCCAATTGATGTTAAAAATGCAGGTTGTGATCCAGGGGCGTTGAGAAAGGAACGTTTAGCTGGAGTCAGTGCAAAATTAATTAAACAATATGCCGGTTGTGATGCCAGTAATTTGCAAGAGGCTGGTTTTACTGATAACGATTTGGCCAATGCAGGGTTTACGGCACAACAACGAGCACAAGCAGGTCTGAAAACTGAGAATGTTCGTAAAGCAATGGAGGCTTCGGATAATTCAATTCGAGCTGCCGGTTGTAATCCCGTTAATCTAAAAGGGTTATTGCAGCAAGCTGTGCCCGCAAGACGCATTCGTGAGTTGAACAATTGTCCTCTTAACGTTTTAAAAGATGCGGGCTTTAGTGTGAAAGCACTGTCAGATGCTTGTTTTTCTCCGCAAGAATTAATGGAATCAGGATTCACACCGCAGCAATTATTAGCAGCTGGCATCAAAACCGCCCCCGTTATTGCCGCAGGAAGGACAGCAGATTGTAGAGTTGCCTCATTAAAGGCGGCGCGTGCAGCTGGTGTATCTGCAACAACAATCAAGCAAACTTTAGGCTGTAGTGCTGCGGCTATGAAGGCTGCGGGTTACACAGCTAAAGAATTAAGGGATGCGGGTTTCACCGCAGCAGAACTAAAGAATGCGGGGTTTAATGCAGCCGACCTTAAAGCTGCTGGTTTTTCGGCGAAGGAGTTAAAGGATGCGGGCTTTAGCGCTGCTGACCTAAAGGCTGCTGGCTTTAGCGTAGGCGAACTTAAGGATGCCGGTTTTAGCGCAGCGGATCTTAAAGCGGCTGGTTTTAGTGCAGCCGATCTTAAAACTGCTGGTTTTAGTGCAAAAGATCTTAGAGATGCCGGATTTAATGCAAAAGATCTTAAAGATGCTGGTTTTAATGCTAAAGATTTAAAGGATGCTGGTTTTAGTGCTGCTGCTTTGCGTCAAGCAGGTTATAGTGCTAAGGATTTAGCAAACGCAGGTTTTAGCCCATCGGAAATTAAAAATGCTGGTTATACGGATGCCGAGACTAATGCAGTTGCTGGTTTGGGCGCTGCTGGCCTACCAGGCCAAGGCCCTTCAATTTTGACGGGTATTCCTGGAATAGCTGGACAGCAGCCTCTAAATGCGGCGGCTGCAGTGCAAGCTGAGAATGCAAAGCAGTTGCAAAATATTCTGAATAGACAAAATCAGCAATTGAACGATCAGCGTTATCAACAAAAAATTCAACAGCGTACTGGCGAAATGTTAGCTGCTGCTAACTCCTCTCTGCAAACTTGGCAGAAAGTCACCACTCAGGTCTATACTAGCGGTGATGAGAAGGAACAAGGACCTCCAGGAACCGTAGTTGCTAGCCAAACACAGCAAACCACAACTACGACTACCACTGCTAACCAAGCAGGTGCATTTAATCAAAATCAAAATGCTTTCATTAAAACAGGTGATGTACTTTTTGGAGTCATCGATACCTCGGTAAATACGGATGAACCTGGTCCAATTTTGGCAACAATTATCTCTGGCAAATTAAGAGGTGCCAAATTAATAGGCAGTTTCAACCTTCCCTCAAATGCAAGCAAAATGGTGATAAGTTTTAACACCATGTCAGTGCCAGGTGCCGCAAGAACCGTATCTATCAGTGCCTATGCTATCGATCCGGATACAGCTCGTACGGCTCTGTCATCTAAAACAAACCACCATTATTTATTACGATACGGTTCCTTGTTTGCATCCTCTTTCATGGAAGGTATTGGAAATGCATTCCAATCTGCAGATACAACTGTAACGATTGGCGGCACGGGAGGAGGTCAGAACATTACTGTGCAAAATGGAATTAACCGCTCTGTTTTGAAAAATGCAGTAATTGCATTATCAAGTGTTGGTAAATCCTTTGGACAGGTTGCACAGCAAATATTTAGTACTCCAACAACAGTCGAAGTCTATGCAGGTACAGGAGTGGGTATTCTATTCACTCAGGATGTAACCTTTTAAATCTTGGCGAACTTTAACATGATGAGTAGGTAAAGATGGCAGATAAAGATAATGACGATGAGTATCAAATGGATGATCTTGATACTATGGACTCTGAACCATTAGGTGAAACTAATGCTAGATCAGAAGATTTACCTCGCACGCAAAGTACCACCAATGTAAGGCGAAATGCCTTGATTGTTGTAGGTTTAATTGCTCTTCTCTTTCTGGGTTATAAATTTTTTGGTTCTTTTTTTTCTTCGCCAAAAACTAAGGCCATACAAGAGATACCGAGTCTTCCACAAACAACAGAGGCTCCGCCACCACAACCAACAATTCCGCAAGAGCCCCAATTGCCGGTGCAGACTGCTCCTCAAGTAACAACGCAACCAAGTGTTGATAATACTGAAATCAATCAAAAACTATCTGCTGTAGAAGCAACCCAGCAAGATGTCCAATTGCAAGTCAATGCGGTTAACTCTAAATTAAGTGGTATTAATAACAATGTGAGTGAACTATCAGAAAAAATCGCTAGCATGAATCAAGTAATTACATCCTTGGCTACAAAACTTGATCAACAATGCAGTGAAATTGCAATGTTGGTAGAAAGATCTAAGCCAAAACCCCGACCGGTCATCGTTATAAAAGCACCGCCCCGACTGACTTATTATATACAAGCGATAATACCAGGCCGAGCGTGGTTAATTGCATCAAATGGGTCTACAATAACCGTTAGAGAAGGGACACGAATAGCTGGTTATGGCGTGGTTAAGTTGATTGATCCTATTCAAGGACGCGTGCTAATAAGTTCTGGGCGTGTGATAAGATTTAGTCAGCAAGATAGTTGAGGAACTTCTATGCCCCCTAATGATGACAGTTGGATTATGCAGCAGGCTAATATCTTAAATAATATAGCTGCAAATCTATTGCCCGTTGAACGTTTAGTGTCAGCAGCTGCATATCTAATTGGGTTGGCCTTTGCATTTAAGGCCATCTACGCTTTAAAAACCTATGCTGAAACTAAGTCATCTATGTCAGCAGGCAATTCAAGTTTAAAAGAGCCTCTAATTTATATGATAGTGGCTGCTATATTAATATATTCTGTTACCGGAGTGAAAATTATTTTGCAGACTACTTTTGGTTCATCCAGTCTTATGCAATATGCCCCAATAGATAGCAAGATACCAGGAATTGGTACTTGGTTTGGGCCAGGAAGTCTAATTGGTAGACCACTTACGATCATCATCAAGGTGATAGGCGTGATTGCTTTTGTGAGAGGTTGGATATTAATTGCTCGTACTGCTTCAACTGGTCAACCCCCAGGAGGCACAGGAAAAGGCTTAATGCATGTTATTGGAGGAATTTTGGCTATGAACATTGTAGCCACACTGGTAATAATTAATAATACAATATATGGTACTGGTTGATAGTCTTTAAAAAAAAGGAGAAAAAAAAGTGAAGATTTCCTTGAATGCTAAACGTGATTATGAGCGTTTGTTCACCTGGGGTTTAGGTCTGACCTTACTAGTTATTGCGGGAGAAGCAGTTGCATCGACAAGTTTAGGTACTATGGCATCAAGTATTACGAAAACATTTACAAGCGTTGCTAAATTAATTACAGCGGGATCTTATTTAGCAGGCCTTGCGTTTTCTATTGGCGCAATTATGAAATTTAAACAACATAAAGATAACCCAACACAAATTCCTATTGGTACGCCAATTTCCCTAACCTTCATTGCTGCTGCTTTATTATTCCTGCCTTCAATTCTGGGTGTTGCAGGTCAGACAATGTTTGGTGGTAGCGGTACTACGGCAGGACCTACTGGTACTATCTTCCAATAATGTGATCATTTGAAATGAAGGGAGGTATCTTTTGCCTCCTGGAGTTCGGTTTTTTGTCAATGCGAGCGTATCTTAATGACAGCTACACCAGATAATGAATTAGGCCTTGTTGCTAGTGCTGGTTCATGGCGTATTTATTCTGCGAGGAAGGCAGATGAGCGCTTTAAGGCTTTTGAAATTAAGGTATTGCAACGCGATAGGTATACCTGCCGGTTTTGTGGGTTTCAGGCAAGATTATTTCAGGATGTTGTTAATCTTGATCATAACTTCGCAAACAACAAACTATCAAATTTGGTCACGGCTTGCTGTTTTTGTGCTCAGTGTTTTTTTATTGAATCTGTGGGTGTTGGTGGTTTTGGCGGAGGTTCTTTAATTTATCTCCCTGAACTATCTCAGGCAGAGCTAAATAGTTTATGTCATGTGCTGTTTTGTGCGATTACGAACGATACTGGTTATAAAAATAGCGCTCAAAATATCTATAGAAGCTTTAAATTTCGTTCGCAAATTGTTGAAGATAAATATGGTGAAGGAACGAGTGACCCGTCAATTTTTGGTCAATTAATAATTGATTCTGGGGTAACTACCAGTGAAACGTCCGAAAAATTGTTTAAAAATGTTCGGTTATTGCCTTCCAGAGCCAAATTCCGCAAACAAATCGAACGATGGGCAGCTAGCGCTTTAGAAGAAATTAATGAACAAAACAAAATAAAGTGATAGCTCATAAGAACCTTAAAACCTTGGGTATTAGAGCAGGGGGAGATGTCTAAATCTTGGTGTGTGGTTGTATTTGAGCGCATCTGCGCAAAATTCAACCCTGCCGTGGTGAGGCTAATCCATTTTAACCTTGGTCTTTGCAAGGGTCGACGTTTAAGTAGGAAAATGGCATGGGAAAATGGGTCGAATCTTTTTTTGAGGGCGTTGATACCTTTTTTGCCTGGTTAAGTACTTCTCTGAAACAGACGACAGAGTCTTATTGCGATCTGGAAACTGCGGACAGTCCGACAGTGTTGGTCAATCATGATGGCTCATTGCTCTCAATTATCAAAGTTGAAGGGGTAACAGCGCTTGCTGGAGCTGAAGAATTTGACAGTCTGGTTGCAGGTTTAGGCAATGCATTTCAGGGAGCAATGGGACGACCTGGGCATGCTTTGCAAGTTTATTTTAGCCATGATAAGCAAAACATCGAAAAGGTTATCCGAGATATTTATGCCCCTGCTGAGGCAACTGCTAGACGTCTTGATCTAAATTTAGACGATTTATTTGAAGAACGTGTCAATTATCTCTCTCGCTATTGCGCTGAAGAGCGCCTTTATTTTGTACTTTATACTCGTCCCTTTAATTTGACACAGGAGCAATTAAAGTCTGCATCAAAAGCAAAAATGAAGATGATTAAAGATAAAAAGGCACCGGCATTTAAAAATAGTCAAACTATCTTTGCCGCTATTCCCGAGTTGCGGGATACCCATGATGCCTATGTACGTTCTGTTATGAATGATCTTGATTCGCTTAAAATCTATGTCAAGTTAATCGACGTTCATGACGCGGTTCACGCAATTCGTATGACTGCTGATCCTGATTTTACATCGACTGATTGGAGAGCTACTTTACCCGGGGATAAAATTACGCCACGTGAGGTGGATAATTTTAACGGGGATCCCTCAGATTTGCTATGGCCTTCCTTAGCTAAACAGGTTATCCCACGAGATGCTGAGACCTTGGATTTACGTACCGTTAGGGTCGGTGATAAAATCTATTCTAACGTTTTTATTGATTTATTCCCTAAAGAAGTTCGTCCTTTTCTTAACTTATTTACACGTATTTTGCCCTCACATATTCCTTGGCGAATAGCATTTTTGCTTGAGAGCGAAGGCTTAAACACCGTAAAGTTAAAGGGAATGCTTTCTGCGATTTTAAGTTTTTCTTCTGCTCAAAATAGATTAATCAGTGACTCTGTCAACTTGTTAAAATATTTACAGTTAAACACTGATGACGCCATCATCCGGTTAAGAGTTGTTGCTGCAACTTGGGCGCCTGAAGGTGAGATTTCACTCCTACGTCGACGAAGTTCTGAATTAGTGAAAGCGATTGAGGGCTGGGGTTCTACTGATGTTTCAGAAATTTGCGGTGATCCCTTTGCAGGATTTGCTTCATCTATGTTAGCAACGACTTTAAATAGCGCGGCAGTCCCCTCGGTAGCACCTTTATCAGACGTGATTTCAATGTTGCCTATCACAAGACCTGCTTCGCCCTGGGAAACTGGAGCTTTGTTATTCCGATCGCCTGATGGAAAACCCTGGCCTTTTCAACCCGGTTCGGCGCAACAGACTACTTGGATTGATTTGGTTTATGCAAGACCTGGGTCGGGTAAATCCGTTTTATCAAATGCTTTGAATTTAGCGCTCTGTCTTTCAGGCGGATTAATGCGTTTACCTCGCATAGCAATCATTGATATTGGGCCTTCAAGTTCTGGTTTAATTTCACTTATAAAAGAGGCTTTGCCTGCTTCAAAACGTCATTTAGCGGCTTACCACCGTTTGCGGATGACCCCTGAATATTCTATTAATCCTTTTGATACGCAGTTGGGTTGTCGCTATCCGACCGCAGTGGAACGTGCCTTTTTAGTGAATTTTTTAACCTTATTGACAACGCCTTTGGGTGCAGCAAAACCTTATGATGGCATGCCTGATCTGGCTGGTATGGTTGTGGATGAACTTTATAAAAGCTTTGCAGATGAATACAATCCAACGCCTTATGCGCCGGGAGTGGAAGAATTTCTAGATAGTATTTTGGAAGAAATTGGTTTTGTTCGTGATTCAAAATCAACCTGGTGGGAAGTGACGGACTCACTTTATTCCGCAGGCTTTATTCATGAGGCTATGCTTGCACAACGCTATGCAATGCCCTTACTTGCTGATGCGACCTCAATCAGTCGAATACCTTCCATTGAAGATTTATATGAGAAAGTTACAGCACCGACAGGGGAGTCTTTAATTAATGCATTTTCTCGCATGATTTCTGGTGCTGTGCGGGAATATTCAATTTTATCTCGAGTAACCAGCTTTGATATTGGTGATGCGCGTGTTGTTTCACTGGATTTGGATGAAGTTGCTAAGAGTGGTGGGGATGCTGCTGATAGACAAACCTCAGTCATGTATATGTTAGCGCGCTATGTCCTTGCCCGTCATTATTATTTGACTGAAGAAAGCTTGTCTAATATTCCTGACCAATATAAAGAATATCATAAAGAACGGATAGCTGAGATTAGAGAAGACCCTAAACGAATTGTTTATGACGAATTTCATCGAACTTCAAAATCCTCTGCGGTGCGCGATCAGGTGATTATTGATATGCGAGAAGGGCGTAAATGGAAAGTGCAAATTGCCTTATTATCTCAATCAGTGGATGACTTTGATCCGATTATGATTGATTTTAGTACAGCCATTTATGTAATGGATGCAGGACCCTCACAGGCAATCGAAAAGACTGCACAAATTTTTGGTTTATCAAATACTGCAAAAGTTGCATTGCGTACCCGAGTACATGGGCCGCGGCAAGGTGGTGGTACTTTCCTTGTCCAATACGCAACTAAAAATGGCGTGAATGTTCAATTATTGACGCTTACACTAGGCCCAGTAGAATTATGGGCTTTCTCAACTACCGCAGAAGACGTGGTGGTACGTAATCAGTTATATCGTCATCTAGGTCCAGTTGAAGCAAGAAAAGTACTGGCCGCCTTATTCCCTAATGGTTCGGTAACCAAAGAAATTGAAGCTCGACTTGCTGCAATGAGGGATGA
Source organism: Tatlockia sp. (assembly GCA_013697645.1). GTDB lineage: Bacteria > Pseudomonadota > Gammaproteobacteria > Legionellales > Legionellaceae > Tatlockia. The sequence continues at coordinate 13,879 of JACCWL010000074.1, forward strand.
AGAAGGCGGTGGATTTATTGAGGAAGATGCACAGTCTAGTGTTATGCAGCAATTAGTAATAGATATTCTAGAAGCTTATTCAATCGATCCCAATGTAAAATCGCTACCTTTAAAGCCGAAAGGTTAACTCCTGGCACTCTGCTTAAGTCTGTATTTTGGAGTTTAGAAAGTGAAGGCTTAGGGGATTGCACTCTAGCATGTTGATTAGCTGGCTTTTGTGTCGTGATGACTGCTTATTTTATTGACAAGTAAATGAATTCAGTTATATTCTGCCTGAAGATTTCTCATATTATAAAGTTTTCGCTAACCGAAATCGTTTATCGAAAAAATATCGAAAGTAGTTTGCAGAATATTCTACAACATACAGAATCTGTCATTGGTTCCCTCTGCAATCCTATTACAATGCTAATTTTGACTTGCTAGATTAGAGGATTTGATCATGTTTAATATCGATAGTAATTTAGACACTTCGGGAATAGAAAGTACTACAATTACTGGCTGCATTTTTACTATTTTTTTTAAGTCCGCTGCTGAAGCCGAAAAATTTGCAACCAAATACTCTTTAAATAGCGGGTTAGATAAAAATGAGATGACGATTGATATTTTATTACCTGCCCCAGCCAATCAAGAAAATTTAAAAGAATGTTTAGCAAGGTTTGAGGAGGAAGATTTCAGTCAAAAACAGCAGTTTCTAGATCATTATAAAATATTTACTACCACCAACTCGATAGAATATATAATCCATTTAATTACAGATTATATTTATTTTTTTGATTACAAAGGAATGCTGGCTAAGAAACAACTTTTAGAAAATGCAATGCCAGTATATATGGAGATTATCTCTCAGACAGCAACCTATAATATGGATGCTAGTTCAGATTTTACAGTTAATGATATAGCTCTAAATAATTTACAAGTAGCTAAAGCATGGCTTAGCTCCGTTAGACATATTCGTAGTGTATTAATACCGTTGCAAGTGGCGTTAGAAGATTACCAAGACGAGTCCATTACTAAAGACGATTTAATTGAAGAATTGCAGGGATTACTTGACATGGCTTCCCAGGTCCCATTCCCTGATTTTGGAAGACTAATACCTTCACTTCATAAGGAATTGGCAGATAACGTCCTTTTTGTAGATGAGAAGTTAAGCGATTTGTATTCTACTATAGCAAACCAATTATCTATTCTTTTGGAAACACAAGATCTACAATTTCAATCTAGTTTAATAGAAAAAGAACTGGATAAAACTCCTTTTTTGGAAACACAAGATCTTCAATTTCAATCTAGTTTAGAAAAAAAAGAACTAGATAAAACTCCTAGGTTTAAGAAAGCACTATCAAGGCTTAATGCACTCAAAGCTTCAGATGACATAATGGAACTATTGGATTTTTCCCCTCATACCCTGCGTACCTTCACTAGATGTTCACCACAAATGTCTGAGAAAAAAAGTTCAAGGAATTACGAAGCTGTAGAGTCCGAGAACATAAAAATAAAATCGGATTTTCAGCCTCAAAATGGACAATCTCCCTATAGCGTTACACCATGCAGGCGTGGGAAAACAAGAGTAAGGTCTAACGAAGTTGAACAATCAGGAAGTATAAAGAACTCATTTGCTTCATCGCCTCAAAGATATCCAGACGAATCTTCACCACCAAGGTTTAGGAAAAAATATGGGAATCAAGGAGAAAAGAAGTCTAATAATTCATTGCCTATTAATAGAAAATTGGATTTTTCACCTAAAGCCCAGAAAGATGTTGGCGATTTCTCTGATCCTGACCCTACTAACGTTGAATCCTGGTCAAATTTCTTATTGAGAGTTTTAGCGAGTAGGGAATTACAAGTGGGTGCATTTATTCTCATTACAGCAGGCGCAATCGGATTAACAGTCGGATCCTTGGGTATCTCAGGTGTTATTCTTGGAATGGCGGCAGGTACTGCTGCAGGTTTAGCTTATGCGGGTGGAGTTACTGTTGGATTTGGTGCGTGCTTAGGCATGGTCGGCTTTTTTGGCTCATATTTGCAAGATAATATTCCCGATGAAAAGGAGCCAAGAAATGCCTTTGGACTTCAATAAACGAACGGCTTTCATTTGATTTGGGTTTAAAGTCTCAGATTCTAATATTCTACTAGATATTAGCGATCTTGGGATTTCAAATTGTCTTAAATTTATGCAATATTGCCTTGTCCGGATTCAACTACTTATCAAAGTTTCAATAATTTTATCTCTTGTTTCCAATACCTGTGCTTCGTTTTGATAGTGAGTTCGGGGCCAAAAAAAACCTTTTAACCCGTCCTGTTTATTTCTTGGGACAATATGGATATGCAAATGAGGAATGCTTTGGCTTATTGTGTTATTGATGGCTATAAAACTTCCTTTTGCTTCCATCGCGATTTCGACAGCTTTTCCAATTTTCTTAGTTAAAGAAAACAAGGGCTGAAGCAATTCATCCGGTAAATCATAGAGCGTTTGATAATGATTTTTAGGGGCTAATAAGGTATGACCAATAAATAAGGGGTGCTTATCTAAGAATGCGATAAATAATTCATCTTCAAAAATAATAAAAGCGCTTTCTATTTTATTAACAATTAAGTCAATCACGCAGGTGTTAGAGTTAATGTTCATTTTTCTAAGCCTTGGTTTTTGGAGGGGTATTTTTGGAGTCAGTGATTATTACCATTTCAGAGGAAATAATGTCGCAAAAGCCTTCTTCCGAATAAAAAACGACAACGAGCTCGCCTGATTCTAGTTGTTGCATCAGTTTATTTTTCATCACTTCAAAATTAATTTCAATTGCTGCGCAATCGCTAGACTGGCGAGTCAAAACCTCTAGAATTAGGCTGTGTAAAGCATCTGCTGAAAGTAAGCTAGGGTCAATTTCTATCATATTTAGTGAAGAGCATATTTCTTTTCAAGGTCAATCAGTATAGTCCAATTGTAGTTCTTAAGACCGACAATTTTGGGATTTATTTCTATGGATTTAGTGAAATCTAAAATAGCTTCCTCATTATTTTTTAGCTCTTTATGAGATCTTCCGCGGAAAAAGTAAACTTCTGCATTATTTGAATCCAATTCCAGAACTCTAGTGTAATCAGAGATTGCTCCGTTAATCACCCCTATTCTGTTGTAGCTGCCTTTGTTATTTACTCAGCATTAAAGACTTAGGCTAAGGGAACAGCTGCTAATACCAATCGTTACTGATCTAAGACCCCATAAAGATCCTAAAATTGCTTATTTTTGGTTTTACTATTTAGGATTAAATTCAACTTTATTTAAATTCATACTCTCATTTTCTTTGACCTTAGGCGTCCAAAACCTTAGAGGGTGTAGAGATTTTGGTTCGTTTATTGGAAATTTGTTAGATTCATTTTGTAATTCCATTTTTACTATGTAGCTTCTATCTAACTCTTTTGACGGGGGCTTTTCTATACTAAGCGATTGTTTAATGCTTTGTTTTATGGGGTCTGGCGTGGATCTCCAAATTAAATTTGCTACTAGCATAATAGTTACTAGGACTGCAAAAACCCCAAGAACCACTGGTGCAGCTGGTGATGCAAGAGCTAAGGCTGAACTTATAATAGCTGAAGCAAATAATAAGCTATTGAATAGGTTGTTTATTGAAGCTTGTAGGTGATGCATGCGATCTGAACGATTTTCAGCAATAAAAGTTTTATAGATGTTATAGACAGCCAGTCCCGCTTGATGTATGAATCCAAGACTGAATGCAGTAATCATTAACCAAGGTCCAAGTGCAAAACTTAGATGCATAATCCGTGCTGCAAGACCACCGGCAATTGCGGCATTAGTCAAAGTACTGCTAATTAAGTTTACAGCAAAAGAAATCGCGTTAGCTAAATGAAATTGAGTTGCGCTATGAAGTTCGTAGGCTTCGTTAATGAGCAGTATCATAAGTGCAAGTCCCAAGATGGGTTTCAGTATAAGGCCTGCGGGAGAGCTATTAAATGCAATTAACCATTCAGCATTGGCGGTGATAAAAGACAAGGCAGCTTGTATTCCATCTCTTAGGTTTTGTAACCCATTTTCCAGATTTTTTCTAAATGACATCTTAAGATTCTCAGAGTTGTTGACGAATCTCATTATGCAATTATGATTGTTTTTCAAACAATAGCCATTTATGGTATGCTATTGTTTCATATTTGCAACAAAGCCTAACCAATGATAAATAATGCGATTTCTTTTGTAGCAGTTGTCAAAGCTGGCAGTTTTTCAAAGGCTGCTCCTATCTTGGGTGTTTCAAAGTCTCAATTGAGTCGACATGTCAATCAATTGGAAAAAACACTTGGTATCCAATTACTCTATCGCACCACTCGATCGATAGCGTTAACTGAATCGGGTCAAAGTTTTTTTCAAAGTTGCCAGGAAATTGAAGAGAATTACTTAGCCGCTATTGATGAGTTAAAACAGGAATTTACAGCGATAAAAGGAACCCTAAGAATCACTGCACCCATTTCCTTTGGTTCTGAATTTTTACCGAAAGTCCTTTACCAATTCAGCCAAATATATCCCAATATTAAATTCGTTCTATCTCTCTCGAGTACTAATGAAAATTTAGTGGAAAAAAACTTCGATTTATCCTTTAGAATTGCCGCAAAATTACCAGATTCCAGCCTTAAAATGCGAGTATTATCGAAGCTTGATATGGTCTATGTGGCGGCCCCTGCCTATTTGGCCAATATTCCTCTACCTACTACCATGGACGAGTTAAAAAACCTCAATTGCACTTCACCTGTGTGCCGCGCAGTTGGGCAATCGGGACAAACAACATTTACCTGGTCTTATTATGATGAAAATAACAAGCTAATTAAGTTCACGCCTCATGCTAATTTTGAAGTCGATGGCTTACGCGCCCAAATTCACTTTTTATTATTAGGTACAGGAATAGGAAGAGTGCCTAGACTATTTGTACGAAAAGATCTTGAAGAAGGCAGGCTTATCGAATTACTACCTACCTTAAAACAGCCACCGTTATATGTTTATTTACTCTATCCAAACAGAAAAAATTTACCCAAAAAAATTGCCTCTTTTATTGAATTTATTAAAGAGAATCCATTGGATTTTTAACGGGGTCAGGTTAATTAGAGGAAAATCGTTTAAGATCATAAGATAGTAATTTAAAAAAATCATAGGACATGTAAAACTCGCCATAATCTCCAACGGATGTGCCCCAAGAATTACGTAATTTTAGTAAGCCCTTATGTTTCTTGCCTAGATTATCCGTTGCAAGGGCATTATCATCGTAACCGGTAATAATCATCTCATGGCCAGCTTTAACAGTTCTTAGACCCTCTATTATTTCTGGTGTTAACAACCAAGTATCATAGTAGAACCAAGTCTTGTATTTTCCAAGTGTACCAATCGTACCTAAATCGATGCGAGGAAGCATTACCGCAAAGGTTAATCTATCACCTGCATGAATTGCTTGTTTTACCTCGTTTAAATTTATAACTGGTTGTCTATTGTGAAATGCCTCAGACCAATTGGCCGATTTTCCAAAGACTAATTCACTGTTTAAACTAAATTGCTCGGGCTCCATTGACTGGCCAGTTAATAGATTATGAGTAGGATATTCTGTCAAACCACCACAGCCTGATTTTCTTTGGTTAGTCATATTCATGAGCCCATATTGGCTAATCTGACTGATGACATTCATTGGATAACTTCCATTCCAGCCACTATAACCCTGGCCATGAATTTCTAAATACTTACCTAACTGTAAGTTACAAAGCTGGCTAAAATAATCACCTTTACCAATGATTGCATCAAGAGCCCCAGTCACAGCAAAGGTTACACAAGTTCCATGACTACCCTGGTCAAGAACAGGAACCTTGTTCATACCTAGTTGAGCACTGGTAGGTAAAGGCGAATTTTCAATAGTTGGCGAGGTTTCTAGAAAGGGATCTTTGTGGTTTTGAACATTTTTAGCTTGTAGCGCAAGATAGTTTTTTTCGTCATTGGATAATTCTAGCTGCAGCAATTGAATCTGTTTTTCTGTGTTTTTAATAGAATGGATATTATTTTGTTTTAAAGGATGCACGAGAGTGCCAACAACCTTCACATCTTCAGCTAAGGCGGGTTTAAACACTAATAAGGATAAAATTAAAACCTGCGCGAATTTTGGGATAATAATTTTTAGGGTCATTATTAATTCACATTAAAAAAATAGGTCGAATATTAATCCGTTTTGATTATTGAGTCAACATTATGCGCAATACTTTAATTGTCGGTGTTTAATTTTATTGAAAATAAGTATTTCGAACTGTATATATATATTTCAATAAATTCTTCTTTTTAGATATAGCATCCCGCTTAAATTTGACATATTGTAGCGAATTCCTAGCACTAGGCCGGAGCTTAAGAATGGTAAGACAACATTTAGAAAATCTTGAAACACCTGCACTGATTTTAGACCAGCAGAAAATGGATCAAAATATAGAGCGGATGAAGACTCAAATTAACAGACTGAATGTTTCCTTTCGCCCGCATGTAAAAACTTCTAAATGTATTGAAGTGGCACGTCGGATTATGACAGCTCCACAAGGGCCTATTGCTGTATCTACTTTGCATGAAGCAGACTATTTTGCGGCTCTTGGTGTAAAAGACATTCTCTATGCGGTTGGCATTGCTCCAAACAAACTGGATCATGTTACAGCACTTCGGCAAAAGGGAATTAAGCTATCCATAATTCTCGATAACATCGAAACGGCTCGTTTAATTGCTGATGGAGTTAATCAGAAAAAATGGCAGGGCTTTGATGTCCTCATTGAGGTCGATTCCGATGGACATCGCGCAGGTGTTCCCCCTCATTCTCCTGAACTTATAGAGATAGGTTTGCTGCTCCATAAGGCCGGCGTCAATGTTGAAGGCGTCATGACTCATGCTGGAGAATCCTATAAATGCAACTCTCTTGAAGAAATACAGGCAATGGCAGAACAAGAACGTTTAGCCGTGGTGGTTGCTGCCGAACGCTTACGAAGTAGAGGTCTCGAT
>JACCWL010000120.1 GCA_013697645.1 Tatlockia sp.
GGATCGGGTAACTCACCAAAGTACTCTATCAAACTGCTCGACACAAAATATCTCCTCGTTTTGTAAATGTGGAGGTATTTGATCATAACTCGATACTATTTAAAAGATTTTGGTGATCTTGCCCTGCATAACGACTAAGGCACTTTACATAATATCAACATCATATATGATAGGAAGCCTCTTCGGATTGCCCCACCCCGTGGGTATTTTTATTATCGTGCGCCTGAAGCGGCAAGATATATGCCAAAGTTAAATATTAGGTAAATAAAGTAATATTTCCCTGCTCAAGCGTTTCAAAAAGCAACGAGGGTAACGCTCTGCCCTATAATAGTAATTTTCAGCTTTTCTTCAAAGATAATGATTACGATATCCAGGTAAGCTCCTTTTAGTGTTCTAGACCGGACGTAATTTATGGATAAAAATTCAAATACTAAAACCCTCCACCCCTAATCTGAGTGAACTAATTGATGAAAACAAACCCTATGGATATGTCATAATAGCTGGTCTGTTTAAAACTAATACTTATTCGAGGGAAGCATGAGCACTTTTTATTTTGTAGCAGGCGCCAGTGGCAGCGGTAAAACGGCAATAATGTCAGATCTCAAGAATATTCTAGGAGATTCTATTGCTGTATTCGATTTTGATGATATTGGTGTGCCTGATGGGGCTGATAAAAAATGGCGGCAGAAATCTACGGAGAGGTGGCTACAAAAATTATTGAGTGATGGCAAAGATGCCTGCTTGCTTGGTCAAATTGTTTTAGGCGAAATACTAGCATGCCCTAGCGCAAAACAAATAGATAAAGTTAATTTCCTTCTTTTAGACGTTAGCGATTTCGAACGTATTCAACGCCTCAAAAAACGTAATACCTATGGTATAGATCAAAACATGTTGAATTGGTCGTCTTGGCTTCGTATGCATCACCAAGACCCACAGTGGGAGCAACATGTGCTAATAGAGGATTGTTGGCATGAATTAGATTTTAGTGTGTGGGATCAACTTTTGAATTGGAATTGTAAAGCATTGGTTAATAGCTTAGACACCACTAGATTAACTCTAAATCAAGTTGCTGAATTTATCGCTAATTGGATTAATCAAAATAATGATCTAAACGCATACCTCCTATCACACACTCCATACAAAATAATCATCGATTACAATCCTAGTCAGGCTGATAATGATGCTGTGGTGGAAGGACTTGTTGTTCATTATGAACGCCAGATGGGCGAGCCTAGAGACCGAGAATTGTCAGTGTTTTTAAAAAATAACTTAGGGGAGATTTTCGGCGGCCTACAAGCACATTTTGATGCTGAATCTGTATATGTTGAAGTATTGTGGGTTAATGAGACTCTCAGAAAAAAAGGCTATGGAACCCAATTAATAAATGCGGCAGAACAAGAGGCTATTAAGCACGGCTGTGCTTCTTCTATAACGGATACTTGGTCCTTTCAAGCAGAGGAATTTTATTTGAAAAATGGCTATGAGCGTATGGGCGAAATTAAAAATTATTGGTACGAACATTCAAGAATTTTTTTAAAGAAGGCATTATGAGCTTGAGGAGTGGTTATATGAAGGTTTTATTATTTGCGATTAATTTACTTTTGCTTCTCTAATGGTTTCAATAGACAACCATTAAAAAAACCATACTTCCTAAGTGATCTTAATTAAGGCAATCCCAAATTATCATCTAGAAGTTTAATTTCAATGCGCTCTTTCCCACCCCCTATGTTTATTCTTTTAAGAACAACAAGGCCAACCTCTGAAGTACTTTTAACATGAGTTCCCCCACAAGCGACTTTTGAAAATCCTTCGATTTCCCAGAAACGTCTTTGGTTTTGGATGTCACTAAATCCTGTTTTAATCTTAAGATCTTGTAGAATGATTTTATTGTAAGCACAAAGTAGCGTTTCAAATAAGAAAGAGATATTTTTATCACAGAAAAAATCTATCCTTGCCTTAGATTCCGCTATATGGGCTCCTATTTTTTCAAGCTTAAGTTCTTGTGTCACGAGCTCAAGAATTAATTCAGCAGCAAAATGTAAACGCATAAGCCTATATCGTCGAGGCCAATCAATTTTCATTGTCACAACATCACCAGGCTTAAGGCTATGTCCATCTGGAAGTACATAGTAAATGAGATTGCCATCTATCTCAGAGTCAACAATAGGAAATCCATTAATATAAGCATGATCACTTTCTTGTCCTCCTGAAAAAGAAAACGCGATTGTTTCTTCGAATAAAACATAATTATTATTAACTGAAACCACGCGGGTTTCTAAAACAGATTGATAAGGATTATCCCAAAATATTTTTTGCATGATGTCCCTATTTGTTAGCAAGGATTTTTGCAATGAGTTTGCGATTCAATGTCGCTGGAATTCAAGCTAAAAACAGCGTTAGGCGTATCAGCTGCAGCACACAGAACAGACATCTCTTCTCCCTTATTTAACAATTAATAATATGTGCGTTATAACGCATAATAATCTATATTATCATTGTGCGCCATAACGCACAATAGCTTCGTTTGTCATAAAGCAGAATTAAATTGAGCTGTTAAATCTAAAAATATTTTTTTTGTTGTTATTAAAATGAGCAATTTCAAGAGTATATTCGGCGAATTGATTACTACTATAATTTTTAATGGCGGATCGCCAGAAACGATAAGCGCCTTCATTTCCAGGTATAACCATTATTTCCCAAACACCAGCAAATTTTTTAAAACATTGTTCTGCAATATATCGACCAATTCCTTTATGTTTGAATTTCCGCGCAACAAAAAATTGCGCCATATTAAAATCAACGCTAGGCTCGCTTCCTTTTTTATCAACTATAGCAAAACCAATCAGTTCATTTTCATAGCGGATTATAAATGGAAAAGAGCTTTCATCTTCCCAATATTTTTTAAAATCAATACACTCATATAAGCCATCTTCAGGAATTTCCCAACCTTCTTCATTTCCAAGATATTCACTCATGTCATAAACATAAAATCTAGCCATGTTTTGTATAGTAGGATGGTCTGCTAAAGTAGCAGGGATAAACTTGATTTTCTTATACTCCACTCGGGGTTTCTGGATATCGTATAATGCCACTTCGTTATTCCAGTAATGCGCGCGTCCTACATAGTTCATATTTACTCTTTCTAATACGCGACGTGAATGTTCATTATCAGGATTAATAACAGCAATCAGATTGCTAATAGTTAAGTGTTGAAATCCCCAATTAATAAGAGCTTTTGCAAGCTCAACGCCATAGCCTTTGCCCCAGGCAGTTTTATTGAGCGCATAGGCCACTTCAATTTCAGGCTGAGTATCGTCATAGGCTAGGTAAATTAATCCGGCTCGTCCAACAAAAAGGCCACTTTCTTTTTCAAATACACATCCAAGACTAAACCCGTGGTTTTCTTGATGAGCAATCGCTTTTTCTAGGCCGCTCATGACTTCAAGTTGAGTGCGCACACCCTGACCAATATACTTCATGACCTCAGCATCAGTTTGCAAAGCGTATAGATTATCAAAATCCTTTAATTGAGGAGTCGTGATAATTAGATTTTTTGTTTCTAACAATACATTCATGTTGTTGCTCTAAGCCTTTTTTGATAATTTGACGTTTTAGTCATTAATAAATGTGAAAAGATAAACCAGCATTGATGCCGTTGCGCGGAATCGAACCGCGGACCTGATAATACGAATCTCGAAGTCAGATACTTTACCACACATTATAAATGCTTACTTACCCCCCTCCTAGAAGGACAGGGCAAGATCACCAAAATCTTTTAAATAGTATCGAGTTATGATCAAATACCTCCACATTTACAAAACGAGGAGATATTTTGTGTCGAGCAGTTTGATAGAGTACTTTGGTGAGTTACCCGATCC
>JACCWL010000125.1 GCA_013697645.1 Tatlockia sp.
GCCATTGTTGGGCCAGGGGCGCCGACCTACACGTTATACATAAAACAAGCCTTGAGGCAGAGACGTGCTTAAGTGAAACCATGTCATGTCCCTAAACACTCTGCGCTAACCAGGTTAGTCCGCCATCCAGCGAAAAAACAAAAGGAATGGGTATTCACTTAAGGTAAAACTGGGTAAAATAGGCCACTTTATTTTTTATATTAGTAACCATGCCTAAACGTAGTGATATTAAATCTATCCTTATACTTGGTGCTGGCCCGATTGTTATTGGCCAAGCTGGTGAATTTGATTACTCTGGTACGCAGGCGGTTAGAGCTTTAAAGGAAGAGGGCTACCGCGTCATTCTCGTTAATTCCAATCCAGCAACCATTATGACTGATCCTGAGTTTGCTGATTCAACTTATCTCGAACCTGTTCACTGGCAAGAAGTCGCTTGTATCATAGAAAAAGAACGCCCTGATGCCTTGCTGCCTACGATGGGCGGTCAAACAGCGCTTAACTGTGCGCTGGATTTAGTCCGTGAAGGGGTGCTAGAAAAATACTCAGTAGAAATGATTGGTGCCACTCGCGAAGCGATTGATAGAGCAGAAGACCGAGAAAAATTTCGTCAATTAATGAAAAAAATCGGTTTGGAAATGCCGCGCTCAGCAATAGCTCATAGTCTCGAAGAAGCGTTTCAAGTACAAGCCCAGCTTGGTTTCCCTGCTATCATTCGTCCCTCTTTCACCATGGGTGGTTCCGGGGGAGGCATCGCCTATAACCGTGAAGAATTTGAGGAAATTTGTTCTCGAGGCTTAGAACTTTCGCCTACTCATGAATTGCTGATCGACGAATCAGTTTTGGGATGGAAAGAGTATGAAATGGAAGTGGTGCGAGATAAAAATGACAACTGCATTATTGTTTGCACGATTGAGAACTTTGATCCCATGGGAGTTCATACAGGCGACTCTATTACAGTAGCGCCAGCTCAGACTTTGACCGATAAAGAGTATCAACGCATGCGCGATGCAGCAATCAAGGTATTGCGGGCAGTTGGTGTAGATACTGGCGGGTCAAATGTTCAATTTGCAATTAATCCTGCTGATGGCCGCATGCTGGTCGTCGAAATGAATCCGCGGGTATCTCGTAGCTCTGCTTTGGCCTCAAAGGCCACTGGTTTTCCAATTGCTAAAATAGCGGCAAAGCTTGCTGTTGGTTATACCTTGGATGAATTGGAGAATGAAATCACAGGTGGCAAAACACCTGCCTCATTTGAACCCAGCATTGATTATGTGGTTACCAAAATTCCTCGATTTAACTTTGATAAATTTCCGCAAACACCCAAGACATTAACAACGCAAATGAAGTCAGTTGGTGAAGTGATGGCTATAGGTTCTAACTTTCAAGAATCCTTACAAAAGGCAATTCGCTCTTTGGAAATTGGCCGTTGCGGTTTGCATCCGCTATTTAAAAAAGACGAGGATTTAGCACGTTTGCGAGGCCATTTATTAGAGCCCACGCCAGATAGACTCTGGTATATCGCTGATGCCTTTCGTCTTGGTCTTTCGCTTGAAGAAATCCATCAAGAATCAAAAGTAGATCCTTGGTTTCTTGCCCAAATCCAAGAATTGGTTTTCTTGGAGCAAAGCGTATCTGGGAAGTCAATTCAAGATATCGATACAACGACCATGCGTTTGCTAAAAAAACGTGGTTTTGCCGACGCTTATCTTGCAAAGCTTCTTGATTGCACTGAAGAGAAGGTCAGAACCTATCGTTTAGATCAAAATATTATTCCCGTTTATAAGCGTATAGATTCTTGTGCTGGTGAATTTCCTAGTGATACGGCCTATCTTTATTCCTGTTACGAGACAGTTTGTGAAGCTCGGCCTGACGCGGATAAGAAAAAAATTATCATTCTCGGTGGCGGCCCAAATCGGATTGGACAGGGGATAGAATTTGATTATTGCTGTGTCCATGCCGCAATGGCCCTTCGAGAGGCTGGCTATCAAACGATTATGATCAATTGCAATCCCGAAACCGTTTCCACTGATTTTGATACTTCTGATCGTTTATATTTTGAACCTGTGACACTTGAAGATGTCTTAGCCATTGTTGCAATCGAAAAACCACAAGGGGTTATTGTCCATTATGGCGGCCAAACTCCTCTTAAATTGGCCCGTGCATTGGAAGCTAATGGAGTAACCATTATTGGCACGTCGCCTGATGCCATTGATAAGGCAGAGGACAGAGAGCGTTTTCAAAAATTAGTTGCCGAATTAGGGTTAAATCAACCTGCTAACGGAACTGTACGTAGTGAAAAAGAAGCCATTGAACTTGCTAATCGAATCGGTTATCCCCTTGTGGTTAGACCGTCCTATGTCTTGGGCGGGCGGGCTATGGAAGTGGTTTATCAAGAAGAAGATCTTCGTCATTATTTAGCGCATGCGGTAGAAGTTTCCAATGATTCGCCAGTCCTTTTGGACAAATTTTTAAATGAAGCGATCGAAGTCGATATCGATGCTGTTTGTGACGGTGAAGAAGTCTTAGTCGGTGCCATCATGGAACATATCGAAGAAGCAGGCATTCACTCAGGTGATTCAGCCTGTAGCTTACCTCCATTTAGTCTAAGTTTAGTGAAACAACAGGATTTGATTGAACAGCTTCGGCAAATGGCCTTAAAACTGGGCGTGGTTGGCTTAGTTAATGCGCAATTTGCTATTCAAGCTGATGATATTTATGTTCTTGAAGTTAATCCTAGAGCATCACGTACCGTGCCTTTTGTTTCAAAAGCGACCGGCCTTCCTTTGGCTAAAATTGCTGCCCGTTGTAAAATAGGGCAGAGTTTAAAACAACAGGGTTTGAGCAAACATTATCCAATGCCTGCTTTTTATTCCATTAAATTACCTGTCTTTCCTTTTATTAAATTTGCTGGGGTCGATTCGATTTTAGGCCCTGAAATGAAATCGACTGGTGAAGTGATGGGAATTGCAAAACGTTTTGGCCAAGCCTACGCCAAAGCACAAATAGGCGCTGGTTGTAACATTATAAAGAGAAGACGCGCCTTTGTTTCAGTGCGTGATGCTGATAAAGCCCGAGTAGGTGAAATAGCAAAACGATTAATTCTCTTAGGGTTTGAAATTATAGCCACGAGAGGAACAGCCTTAGTATTGCAGGCGGCAGGAATCGAATGTCGACGCGTATTTAAGGTTGCAGAAGGGCGGCCACACGTCGTCGATTTCATTAAAAACCATGAAATCGATTTTATTGTAAATACGACAGAAGGAAAGCAGGCAACTGCTGATTCATTTGCAATAAGACGCAATGCATTACAACAAAAGGTTAGTTATACTACTACCCTCTCCGGTGCAGAAGCGGCTTGTTTGGCCATGAAATACGAAGACCGGAAAACGGTTACTCGCTTACAAGATTTACATTAGAGGTTGATATGCATAAACATCCTATGACAGTTCAAGGTGCAGAAGCCCTTAAAAATGAATTACATCGCTTAAAAACTATCGAACGACCAAAAATCGTCGAGGCAGTTGCTACCGCAAGAGCTCATGGCGATTTAAAAGAAAACGCAGAATATCATGCAGCCCGTGAACAGCATGGTTTCAATGAAGGTCGCATCCAAGAGTTAGAAGCAAAACTTTCTCATTGCCAGGTCGTAGACATCACTAAGTTACCCAATAATGGCAAAGTTGTTTTTGGCGCCACAGTGGACTTATGCTACTTAGCAACCGATGCAGAAATCACCTATCAAATCGTGGGTGAAGATGAGGCTGATATCAAAGTCAACAAAATCTCCTACAGCTCGCCCATTGGCCGAGCTCTAATAGGCAAACAAGTCGATGATACTGTCAGCGTGCAGACGCCAGGTGGGATTGTTGAGTATGAAATTATTGAAGTACATTACTCTTAAAAGAAAGACAGAGGGAAATTCTAGGTCGGAGCATGGCCGAATGGCACTACCTTAAGGGAAAAAACACCTCTCTTACGTCCCGCGTACAAGCCGCGGGACGTAGTTAAGAGCTTAAGGTAGTGCCATTCGGGCAAGGCCCGACCTAGGTGAAAGAAGCAAGTTTATCACTCTATAGTGTTATAAAATTGTAAATTTTCTTCAAATAATAGCTGCTCTATACTTTTAAATGATACCTTGAACATAGTTTAATCATTATTTATTAAGTGAGGTCGTCATGTCTGAGAAAGAAGAGCAAATTAAAAAGAAACTAGCAGAAGAAATGCGTAATAAAGAAATTGCGCAATTTGATCAAGAGGCTGTACTAAAAAAAGCTGCTTCAGATGCCGCTATAAATGAGGCCTTGGCTGAGGAAGATGAAACTTCAGCTCTCACCAGTCAAGACGAATGCTATTTTAAACCCAAAATTTCAAATGCTAACAAAGATGATTGGAAGGATATTCTTGATGATTATGAAGAGCTCTTTAAAGATAGACTGCCTTTAAAAGGCAACGTTTTAGTCTTTAAATCTCCGGAAGAAGCAATAGCATTTTTTGAAAAACATGCGACCGCTTCCCCACCTCGTAAATTTCTATGTCCTGAAGTGGATATAAATCATAAACTTACAGGTTATAATTTATATTCTTGCGGCTCGAATAAACTTTATAAAGGGACATTTCAGCAAATTCACAATGAAATCACTGCTGATCTAAAAGCAAAACCTGATGATCCTAATTTACAAGCAGGTTTAGCCGAAATTACTCGTCATATGAACCCGACTTCAGGATTTAAAGCGGCCTTTAAAGAAGTTGTTCCTAAGACTGAAGAGGAAGAACAAGTCGCTAAATCTAGTCTTCCAGACCCAACGAGTACAAAACCTAAATCGCCTTTGGGCTAAGGGTGGATTTTATCAAATATAGCCTTGATGCAGCGCAGTGTTTAGGGACATCACATGG
>JACCWL010000133.1 GCA_013697645.1 Tatlockia sp.
GCAACTGCTTCATTCACACGTGCATTATAAGACTCAGCGAGTTCCTCCTCAATACAAGCTCCTTTGCACTGTTTTAATTGATAGGAGAAACAAGCGCCCTTCCCTGACTCCAAACCGCAACGCTTAAGACAAAGTGCATGGGTTTTACAGAGTGCTAGAAGACTTCTTTTAGCGGCTGTTAACGAACTAAAAGCGCCTAATAATCCAGGGGTGCTCACGCCCTCTTCTGCCACTACCTCTCTGACCATCGATAATTGATGGTAACCCTGAATCTGGCTGATTTTAAATCCAACCACTCTCTTTTTACGGCGAAGACGACGATTATAAAGTGGCATTTTTTCTTTAATCAAGGATGATTCGAGAAGCAACGCGCTAAGTTCGCCTGCGGTGGGTATCACTTCAATGCGCTCTACTTGCTGGGCCATTGCAAACTCTTTGGGATTAGAAAAGTCAGCCTGAAAATGCGAAAGCACACGCTGGCGCACATGAATACTTTTACCAATGTAGAGCGGTAAATCAGAATGCGCCCCGTAAAAAAGATAGACGCCAGGTGAATCAGGCAAGGAATCAATCGTTGTTTTTAAGGTTGAAGGAATGCTAGGTGTTTTATAAATTGCTTTAGCGATCGAAAAGAGGGTATCGGGTGGGAAATCAGTAAAGGCTCTATTAATAAGCGCAAGCATCGTATTTACATCGCCTTCTGCTCGATGAGCTTCAGTCGCTGAAATTGAAAAGGTAGCAGCTAATGCACTTAAATTGTATTTGCCAAGCAAGGGATACAATGCTCTAAAAAGCTTAATTGTGCATAACCCTGGGTTTTGTAAGGGTCGATTAATCGCCTTGAACGCGTTTTTCAAAAACCCATAATCAAACCGGGCATTGTGAGCGACCAACACGCAGCCCTTTAATAAATCCTGCAATTGATGAGCTATCTCATGAAAATAAGGGGCATTTGCCACTAGGGCATTGGTGATACCAGTGAGTCTTGTAATCATTTCTGGAATCACTTGAACTGGGTTTATAAGACTTGACCAGGTTTTTTCAATCCCTTTTTCAGTCAAAATAATCACTGCAATTTCAGTGATTTTATCTTTAGTGACGTGTAATCCTGTGGTTTCTAAATCCACTAATGCCCATCGAAACTGCATACAACGTTCTCTTATTTTTAGGTTAAGTTTTGACAAGGGGTAATTCAGACCACCGGGTCGTATAGGCAGGTGATTTTAACTGTGCCTTCATCGCCCAGGGTTTTGAATACCCTTCTGCTGCTAAGCGAATCGTTGACCGTCCGTATTTTTGGTTGATGGTACTAAAAACAGTCATCAATAGTTCTTTTTTTGCTAAGGCCTCATCGTTAGGCTGATGAAAAATATCCAGTTGACGTGGGTTTTTTGGGATTAATCGTTCTAAGCATACGCCCACTTTTTTGTATTGATAGCCATCCCGATATAATTTTTTGAAACAGAGTTTGGCGATTTTAGTAATAAGGGTTAAATCATCAGTGGCATTCACTAATTTAAACTGAATGCTCTTGCAATACTGCGGCAAATCATCTCGAAAACGATTGGTTTGTACAAAGACAGTGAGATTTTGAGCCACTAAGTCTTGTCGCCTTAGCTTTTCCCAGGCTCTGGCACAATGCGAACTTACGGCCGCTGCAATTGAATCAAAATCAGTTTGCATCTCCCCAAAGGATTTTGACGACATGATACTTTGTTTTGGCTCTTCTTCTTCAAGACCCGCACAAGGGATACCCTGTAATTCCATCGCAGTTCGCATCATCACCACATTAAATTGTTTTTTTAAAATATGGGCATTCATTCGCGCTAAATCATCGGCGGTGTTAATTCCTTGTTGCATGAGTTTTCTATTCCACTGCCGACCAATGCCCCAGACATCCCCTACTGCAATTTTTTTAGCCATTCTCGCTGATTACAAATGTTAAACACAGGTATTTTTAACTCTTTCTTGCATAGGTGATTGGCGATTTTTGCTAAAGTCTTCGTCTGTCCTATCCCTATGGAGGCGGGAATGCCAGTCACCTTTAAAATAGTTTTTTGCAATACGGTACAAAAATTATCATGCTTAGACGCTGCGAGCGTACTTAAATCAATAAACGCTTCATCAATCGAATAGACTTCAACATCAGTCCAGGATTCTAAAATAACTGACATTACTCGATGGGATAAGTCGCCATAGAGCGTGTAGTTTGAGGAAAAAACATGGACTTTGTGTTGTTTGCACAAGCCTTTCACCTGAAAAAAGGGATCACCCATTTTAAAACCAAGGGCTTTGGCTTCATTTGAGCGCGCAATGACGCACCCGTCATTGTTGCTCAACACAATGATAGGCTTATCCTGCAAATCAGGACGAAATAGGCGCTCGCAACTTGCGTAAAAATTATTGCAGTCAATTAGGGCATACATAATAAGGGCTAGTTGCGTTCTTAAAGTCCCTTTGATTATTGTCACAAAAATCAATAGTAGAGTTAATTTAGAGCTCTGTAAATCAAGTGCGGCGGGGAATTAAACTATAAAGCACTTAACTACTGGATAAGATTCGCGAAATTTATTTTTGAGACTTTCATAAAAGCTAAAGGCAAAGCAGCAAACCTTGGTTTGTTTAATCAATTGATTTCGTGCGGGGGAACATGCCTACAGAGATACCCCTGGCTTTTTTTAAATCAGAACAACCGTCACTGCCGCGTTGACTCAAAGTAAAAGGTAACCGAAGGTACCAATCGTTGACTCAAATTAAAGGTAACCCAATAGAATAAAAAAATAAAAAAAATAAAAACCAATTATTGTAATCAAAAAACAACTTGATGTT
>JACCWL010000165.1 GCA_013697645.1 Tatlockia sp.
GGCTCAATGAGTGGCAATGGCGTAAATACTAACGGTACTGCTAATAAGCCTCATGAGATGCATAAGGTAATGGGAACTGAAGTTAATTCCGGACCAGGTATCTAAGATCAGCATTTGCAATCACTCCGTATTAATACGGTATAAAACAAAAAATAAAAACTATATTTCTCTAGGCTTATTCAGATGAAAAGAAATTTTCTATTTAAACTTATTAAGTTATGATGTAACTAATCTAATAAAAAAGTTGATTTAAATGCGTTTTTTTACTCTTTGCAGTTTGATAGTAAGTTGCCTATTTTCTCCCCATGTATTTAGTCAACCCATTACAGCAATGGTTGATGGAGGACAAAATAAGGGGAAAAAACTCCAATGCCAAGTATATTTACAGCATTTAGCGCCAGCAGTAAAAACTGAGGGAAAAAAAACGATTTTATTTCAACAAGGTGGCACAGGAGTTTACACGAATTATTTTGATAAATTACAAGACGGCATCGACTATTTCCTAACCCTCGATAAACCTGGAATTTCACCAGATTTAAAAAATAAAGATCGAACAAAACCAATAGTAGATCGCAGTTCATTTGATTACTACACCATGGATAATCTTATCCAGTGTGCTGAAAATGCTTTAAATTGGGCAGATAATTATTTAAACCATGTTGATAAGATGATTATCTTGCAAGGACATAGCGAGGGCACAATCGTCATGAGCAGCCTTGTTCTACGAGGTTTAAATAACAACTCTAATCCAAAGCTTCTTAATGAAATAAAGGCGCTATTTCTTAGCGGTGTCGTAATGAAAAACATGCCCGAAGTGTTACGCTATCAACTTCAAGAAATACAAGATGAAAATCTTAGCTATGACCAAATGATAAATGCTTATAAATCTCGGGATTTTGATTTTGTGTATAAGAATTTCGGAGTCGGTTGGTATTGGTTAGAGAACGTTTTTACCAATAAGACCAGGGGTTTAGATGCAATATTTGCTGATATCGCAAAATCAGATCAAGGAAGGACTCTCCCAATCGAGATTTTTCAAGGGCTAAATGATAAAGATATTAAGGCAAAATGGACGCTGGAATTTGAAACTAAAAACAAAGAAGAGCCTATCAATAAAAAATTAAACCTCAATGCACGATATTATAATGCTGATCATAGTCTAAATGAAACTGCCATTGCTGATATAATGCTGAAACGGGATTATTATTTCAAACACTAGAAATGTTAGATAAGATCAGGTCTTTCTTTTTGATAAGGAAAAAAGAAAGACCTGATTCCAATTTTCAACGAAGAGCAACTTTTTTTAGCCCATTCATGTCAAATACCTCGAATTTAGTCTCATAAACTAATTATTAACGGTAGTTCGTACATCAAACATCCCCATAAAGCATCAATTCAAGATCTATGATAAGATAAATTAAATTTTGTATACTGTGCCTATAAATAGGATGGCCTATAAAAATGATTGACTTTATGAACGTATTTTCGGCATTTCATATCGATTATTATACTCGGGCAATCGTTGTTACCTTTTATGCCCTTTTCTTATTTCGTATAAGTGATAATCGCCTCTTAAGCCAATTAGCCGCCTATGATTTATTTGTTTTTATCATTTTAGGAGCAATTTTAGGGACTGCTGTGATTGACAAAGAATTATTTATACCATCCCTAATTTGTTGTTTTATAATCACTTTATTACATCGATTTCTTGGTTTTATCTCTACCTTTAAAGTGACCCAAAAATATTTCCGAGGTAAACGAATAACCTTATATGAGAATAATAAATGGCAACATAATCATCTAGATTCATGCTCCCTTCAGAAAGATGATATTTACCAAGAATTACGATGCAGTTTAGGTATCGATAGCATGGATACCATTGAAAAAATAATAATGGAAAAAAACGGAAAAATTTCATTCCTCAAGCAAGCCAATGATAGGGATAATAAAATAGAAAAGCGCGATAATTGCATTACCAGCAGCCATCGTCCATAAAACAACGGATTTCCACACAAGTACATACCAAGGGGCATAAATCCCTTTGTTTGAAAGAAATTTTCTCTTATATTCATTACCCATCCCCCTCTTCCTTATAAGTATTTGCGAATAGGCCCTAAGACTTCTAGAATTTAAATTTGGAAATACATCTTGAAAAAAGAAATTTGTTAATAATTTCTTAAGTTTAGCGTGCTATCATTTCGGAATATATATAGTAAGGAATAACGATCATGGCTGGCACAGACCTTCCCAAAATATCCGGTTTATTAAATAATTGCGCTTTGAATTGCGCACTGCCTACCCTATTAAAGACGATTGATCATATCGCTAAACTAGAAACTGAGAAAAAATTAGACTCGATAATTGAAAATTCTGTGTTCAAGTCTTACGCGGAGTTAAAAGAATGCTTTGCTGACTATTATCGTATTAAAAATAATGAGCTTAGTTTTCATCAATTTTCCTTTTTTCTAAATATGCATAATTTTTATGCAAAAGAACTCATATTTGCTCCAGTTTTTCGCAATTTTATCGGCGCTAAGATTCAAAAGAATGTCAGCTCTAGTTCTGACAGTGGTGACGAAAATCAATATCAAGGTATTGTCAGTAGTAAATCTAAAAAGTATTCAAAGTCTTCTGATAAAAGTAAGAATAATGCTAACGAAAAAACCACATTTAATTCTGCTTCTGAGATTTTAGATGATGGCAGATATTGTTATTTGGATGGGATGAGTGCTGATGAAGTTTTCTATTGTCACTTTGGAATCCAGATTAAGGAGATTTGGAAGTTCGAATGGCCTAAGAAAGCTGAAAGTTCTTTAAAAATTAAAGGTAAGTTTGTTGAGCAAGTATACAAAAGAATATTGTTCACTGACGATTATCCATTCGGTGAACAACCTGCTATTTCTCTCTATGTCAAGAATGGTCATTATGAAATTCAATCTGATGGTGAGAATTTAACTAAAGCCACTAGTATTTATAATGAAGAAGTAAATCAGATTGATGAAAGCCTTAATTTTGTGCACAATATGCTTAGTAGCGCTAAAGATGATAAAACAGTGAATACAATGCTTGATGCGCTTCAACAGGCTGTAACTGGCATGCTCAATAAACAATTTCAAGAATCTAAAATGGAGTTGGTTCAAGAGCCTAAAATACCATTCCAAGAACTAAAAAATGAACTCCAAGAATCTATAAAAATTGTTCCACTAACTAAACTAAAAGCACCAGTGATTTCTTTATTCAATAATAATCCCTTTAATCGTCAATTAGAGCTTACTGAATCGGAGTGCGAAAACCCGCGCTTTAATCGCATTAACAATGTTATTAATAAATATTTCAGTCCACAAATAGTCAAAACAAAAGTTAAAGTCAAAACAGAAGATAAAGTGTTCGACCGTTATCAAAAAGAGCGAGCGAAGGATTTTAAAGATAGAGATACAATAAGTCGATTTATAGCCTTTTTCTTAAACTGTTTTGGCTACCAAACTGAAGCTGAAGAGAGAAAAGAGTATTTAGAAAAATTACATACAGAATTAAATCTATATCTTCATAGACCCAAGTTTAGAAGCGTTGATAATATTCTTAAGATCATTAATGATGGTTTGACAAGGTTCCAACCTAGAGCTACTAAAGGTCCTGAATATAAAAAATCACTATCTTATAGATTAAAAGCCTTAAAAAGCGACATTATTCAAATAGAAAATGTTGCGCAAGAGTCGGATTCATTTCGTTCCGAGGTATCGTCTCCGAAATAGACTTAGTTAAAAACTCCAGCTACGATCAATTCTTCATCAGATATTCACCCAGCCAGAAATTTATCCTAAATTTCTGGCCATTCTAAGCAATTGTTTTGCTAAAAACGCTATTGTATCTTGGTAAATTTGGTTATGATGTTGAGATAAATTTTTCTTGCAAGCTTAGAACTGTTTACATTTTGCTAGGCTAAGTAGCCAAGGTTTAATGTTTAAGCACCCTTACAAAGCACAGAAAATAAAATCTTGGCTGCTCAGCCTAGTAATATAAGCGCTCCTAGAAGTTAGGGTAGTTTCGGATTACCACAGTGAGTGGGATTACAATTATTAAATGGCTGTTTAATGCGAAAACTTGCGTTTTACATAATTCTACAATTTTTTCTAATCTATGCCCATGCTACCGGCGTAACTATCAAAACAATTAGCATGGATGGCTCCCCTGCTTATATAATTCGCGTTGGGTCCTTCCCTCATGAAAATAATGCCTTGCAGTTAAAATTCAAACTTTCCTCCCTAATTAATCAATCGATTTCTATAGGACATCAGCCGAAAGATCAAAAATATTATGTCGATATTGGTCCTATTTATGAACATCAAGTTGCCCTAGACTTAAAAAAGAAACTTTCTGATGAAACACAGGATAAAACCAGCCCCCCTGCTAACATTTATAAAACTCAATTACCATCTATTCATCCAGCCCTAAATTTGCACAATAGAGTGGAAAACAGGCCGACTAATACTGAAGTAAAGATTATAGATAATAATGATCGTGAAAATGAGCGTGACTTTGCTAAAAAATTATGGAATTTAAGAGGCGCGGATATTAAAGCTGTAATTGCTGAAGTCTCAAGGGTCACTGGCAAAAACTTTATCGTTGACCCTCGAGTACAAGGCAAAATATCGATTATTTCATCTACTGCAATGTCAGATAAAGAGCTTTATCAGGTTTTCCTCTCCATGTTACAAGTCTCAGGCTATGCGGCAATCCCCAGTGGCGATGTGATTAAGATTGTCCCTAATATCGATGCGAAAACAATATCTCCGGATCAACTAAGCCTGCTAAGAAATCCTCCTCGCGGTGATGACATGATGGTTGCGGTTATACCTGTTCATTACGTACCTGCCGAACAATTAGTACCCGTATTGCGCCCCTTAATGCCTCAATGGAGCTCTGTCTCAGCTTATTCCCCCTCAAATATGCTGATTCTTTCGGGTCGTGCTTCAAACATTAAACAGATGGCAAGTATTATTAAACAAGTAGATAGTTCATCCGCTGGTGGCGTTGAGG
>JACCWL010000211.1 GCA_013697645.1 Tatlockia sp.
TATAAATCCATCCTCAATTCTCCCATGCCGATCTCCCTTTTTCGGCAACACCAATATTGAGGCAACGATGCAATTTACATACTGATTCACACATCCGTTCGGCAACAGTTAATTTGAGGCAATTCGAAGGGCGATGAGCATTAATCATTTAATATATTCTTAAGTATTTGTCTATATCATGTACAAAGGGTAAATAAATTTGGAGTAGAGAAAATGAGTGGATTTTGGGATAAGCATATTAAAAATAGTATTTACAATCCTTTTCGCGCAGTTGACCAATATAAAGAAAATTCTAAGTATAAACTTAATCTTTGGTATAGATTTAAAGCCATTTTTTATGTTTTTTCAGGAAGGCTAGATGAACCAAAAAATGAAGCGAGCAAAGGGTACAATCAAATAGGTCTTCTTGATCTATTTACTGGCGGTTTATTTTATTTTGTAGAAAACTTATTTAGAGGAAATTTTCTTCAAACTGGATTAGCGCAAATGATTGTTAAAATAACCTTTTGTATTATACCGATAGTACCAGCCTTGTCTGCTATTAGATTTGCTTTTGCGCTCATCCCAACACTATTGATTTCACCTATTATAATAGGTAGTTATTATTGGGATAAACATAAAATGGATAAAAAAGTTATAAAGCTTCTGAAAGAAAATCCAACTGAAATAAGAGAGGCAAAATTCAACCTTTTCAATGAGAATTACCAACAGTTAGAACAGCTAATGAATAATCCAGGCAATTCGAAATCAGGTGAAAAATATAAAGTAGCAAAAAACTGCCACACTATCGCTATGGCTACAGTAGCACCATTCATTAAAAGCCATGCTAGCTTGTTTCATACTTATCAGCGTGATAAAAATGGCCAAAAACCCTCTGCTGCGACATTTTTTAAGCAGGTTAAAGATTTAAAAGAAGGGGGATATTCATTGAAAAAGATAGAAGAAATTTTAAAACCCTCATCATCAGTTGGGTAAATGATTGCCGACTAGCTCCGACAAACCGGGGCTTCTCGCCCAACTGTAGATGCATCTAAGAAATGTCGGTTTAGTTGGTGCCCAATGGGCACTATCCTATGGGGTTATTATTTTGCAGCGATGAACTTCTTGAGGATAGGATTAAATGGATATGTATTGCAAAGGTGATTAAAAGACCAACCAGAAATAAAAACAATTGATTTTCCTGGAAATGGAAGAGATTCTGCTATTTTTGCTTGTTTAATTGATGTTTAGTTATAAATTTATCTAAGTTATTGGCAAAATCCTTAACGTCCTTTTGGCCTAAACTAGCAGGCCCCCCGCTTAGATAATTACAAGACCGTAGCGATTCATTGAGGTTTCGAGTGGCTAGATGCTGTTTTATGTTGTTAGCATCATACAACATCCCTCTTGGATTTAGAGCAAAACCTCCCTTATCAATTACTGCATCGGCAAAGGGAATATCTGCAGTAATGACCAGATCGCCCGGCGCCATATTGGCTGTAATATACTTATCCGCTACATCAAAGCCCATCCCCACCTGAAATTTTTTGATATAGAGTGATGGAGGAATAGAGATAGCATGATTAGATACAGCAATCAGAGGTGTTTTTGTACGGACGGAGGCTCGAAATAAAAGGTCTTTAATTATTTTCGGACAGGCATCCGCATCAATCCAAATTTTCATGATAATTGGGCTCTTATGCCCTCTTTAAGACCCAAAGCAAGGGGCAATTGATCTGCAATCGCACTACCTAGATTTTTTGCAACCCGATCGAGAACCGATTGTTTATGCGTATAGTCAATTAGTTTGTCGATTTTAACGAGCTCTCTTGCAACCTGACCGCTACTAGCAAAACCATCGATTAAACCACGCTCTTTAGCTTGCTGGCCGGTCCAAAAAAGGCCAGAGAAAGTCAAATCATCCACTTTAAGACGGCTGCCACGGCCTTCCTTTACTCGCGCTATGAAGACTTGATGAATCTCATCAAGCATGGTCTGCAATATCTTGGATTGCTCAGGGTTAACGGGCAAAAAAGGATCTAATAATCCTTTATTAGACCCAGCTGTTTGCAAACGTCTGGTAATACCTAATTTTTGGATAGTATCAACGAAGCCAAAACCATTGTACAAAACGCCAATAGAGCCAATCATACTCGACGGATTAGCATAGATTTCATCGGCTGCTGCAGCAACGTAGTAGGCTGCTGAAGCACAGAGGTCAACACAAACCGCATAAATCTTCACATCAGGATATTTTTTGCGGTAATAACGTATTGTGTTAAACATATAATCGGCTTGGACCGGACTGCCACCAGGGCTATTAATACGCAGTATTAAGGCCTTAAGGCCGGAGTTATCATAGGCTTCGTCCATACCTTTAGCGAAATTCTCGGCACTTGTGGACTGTGCATCAAAAATAGTTCCATTCACATCGATTAAACCCACATGGGCTTTGGTGTGGGTGCTTTTATTGTCATCAAAAAAAATCAGGTAGAGGGCAACTAAAAGCGCAACAAGAATGAGTATTAGCTTAACCCAACGCCAGCGACGTCGATTCTTCTGCTCACGCAGATAATCGCTAACGATTTGATTTAATAAAGTTTGAGACTCAAGAGTTTCATTTGCAGCAGAATTATTCATCATTATGTGTACTTGAATTTTAGCAATAAAAACGCCATCTTAACTCAGATGCCACTAGAATTATACAAGACCTTCTAAAGCTAACTGAGAGACTCTATATGCGAATGGACAAACTTACTTCAAAATTTCAAATGGCCTTAGCTGATGCGCAATCACTAGCCCTAGGCCGCGACAATGGCTTTATTGAGCCTGAGCATCTTATGAAAGCCTTGCTTGACCAACAGGGGGGTAGCGTTAGACCCTTGCTCAGCAAGGCGGGCGTAAATATCGCGCAGCTCCGCACCCTTATTGATCAAGCCTTAGACAGACTACCAAAGGTTAGCGGCACCGGCGGTGATATCCATATTTCAAATGCGCTAAATCGCTTACTGAATTTAACCGATAAGCTCTCTCAACAACGAAAAGATGACTATATTTCCAGTGAAATTTTTATCCTGGCAGCTATTAGCGAAGACGGCAGCCTTGCCAAACAGCTAAAACAGGCAGGTGCTGACAAACAAAACATTGAAAAATCAATTAATGAAATCCGTGGCGGCGAAACGGTCAATGATCCCAATGCAGAAGAACAGCGACAAGCCTTAGAAAAATACACTATAGATTTAACTGAACGCGCCGAGCAGGGAAAACTCGATCCGGTCATCGGCCGAGATGATGAAATTCGCCGCACAATTCAAGTCTTACAAAGGCGTACGAAGAATAACCCCGTCCTAATTGGTGAGCCTGGTGTGGGTAAAACAGCGATTGTAGAAGGCTTAGCACAACGAATTGTCAATGGTGAAGTCCCGGAAGGCTTAAAAAATAAACGCCTACTATCACTCGACTTAGGTGCACTGATTGCTGGCGCTAAATTTCGCGGTGAATTTGAAGAACGCTTAAAAGCGGTAATTAATGATTTAGCCAAACAAGAAGGTCAAATTATTATCTTTATCGATGAATTACACACCGTGGTTGGCGCGGGTAAGGCAGAAGGCGCAATGGATGCAGGTAATATGCTGAAACCCGCCCTAGCCCGTGGAGAGTTGCATTGTATTGGTGCTACCACTTTAGATGAATATCGCAAATACATTGAAAAAGATGCAGCATTAGAGCGCCGTTTCCAGAAAGTTTTGGTTAATGAGCCGAGTGTTGAGGACACCATTGCGATTTTGCGGGGGTTGCAGGAGCGTTACGAGGTACATCATGGCGTTGATATTACTGATCCCGCCTTAGTTGCAGCTGCTACTTTATCGCATCGCTACATTACCGATAGGCAATTGCCCGATAAAGCCATCGATTTAATCGACGAAGCGGGCTCAAAAATTAGAATGGAAATTGATTCTAAACCAGAAGTTATGGACAAGCTGGAAAGGCGTCTCATTCAACTAAAAATTGAACGTGAGGCGCTCAAAAAAGAAACTGACGAAGCCTCTAAAAAAAGACTGCAGGACTTACAAAAAAGCATTGATGAATTTGAAAAAAATTACGCTGACCTTGAAGAGCTTTGGAAGGCTGAAAAAGCAACCCTCCAAGGGGCTAATCAAATAAAAGAAGGCTTAGAGCAAGCAAAGTTGGATCTTGAGACAGCAAGACGCGCAGGTGATTTAGCACGCATGTCGGAAATACAATACGGCCGAATCCCTGAGCTTGAAAAACAATTAAATCAAGTCATTGCCATAGAAAATACGGAAAATTCTGAAAAAAAATTGCTTCGTAACAAAGTGACTGAAGAAGAGATTGCAGAGATTGTTTCTAAATGGACAGGCATACCCGTTGCTAAAATGCTGGAAGGAGAGAAAGAAAAACTCTTACACATGGAAGAGGCTTTACA
>JACCWL010000218.1 GCA_013697645.1 Tatlockia sp.
ATACTGTAGCTATTGATTTGACTTGCGGTGAAGGCAATATCTTTCGCGCCAACGGCTCAACCATTGCCTTTCCTGGTTTTCTTCATGTCTATGAGGAAAGCCGTGATGATTCTAAAGAAGATGACCAAAATGCAGTGTTATTACCCTTACTGAAGGTAGGTGAGAAAATTAAGCTGCAAACTATTCTA
The DNA here is from genome assembly GCA_013697645.1 of Tatlockia sp. Classification (GTDB taxonomy): domain Bacteria; phylum Pseudomonadota; class Gammaproteobacteria; order Legionellales; family Legionellaceae; genus Tatlockia. The sequence goes on from JACCWL010000218.1 coordinate 189, forward strand.
GCAAACCAACATTTTACCGAACCACCACCCCGCTACTCTGAAGCCTCACTGGTGAAAGTTTTAGAAGAACACGATATTGGCCGCCCGTCTACTTACGCCACTATTATTCACACCCTGCAACAACGTGAATACGTAATTGAAGATAAAAAACGCTTTCTGCCCACCGATGTGGGTCGTATTGTGAATCGCTTCCTAACGGGGCACTTCACTCGTTATGTCGATTACCAATTTACTGCTCAACTGGAAGATACCTTAGATGCTGTATCGCGCGGGGAGAGAGACTGGATACCTGTATTAGATGAGTTCTGGCAACCTTTTATTAAACAGATTCATGAAACCGATGAAAATGTGCAACGAAAAGACGTTACAACTGAAATTCTTGAAGACAAATGCCCTAAATGCGACAAGCCGCTTTCAATTCGCCTTGGCAAACGTGGACGATTTATTGGGTGTACTGGTTACCCAGAATGCGATTATACTCAGGATCTTAATAATCCAGATGGCGAAAAGCCGGAACCTGAAGTCATTGAAGGCCGCACATGCTCTGATTGTGGCGGTGCCCTGCATATCAAAACTGGCCGCTATGGACGGTTTATAGGCTGCTCCAATTATCCTGACTGCAAGTTTATAGAACCCTTAGAAAAACCGGCCGATACCGGCGTTGAGTGTCCTAAATGTCATAGCGCTAAAATACTCAAACGCAAGTCCCGCAAAGGAAAAATATTTTACTCCTGCGGCGCTTATCCCAAATGTACTTACGCACTTTGGAATGAACCGAAAGACACACCCTGTCCAAAATGTGCCTGGCCGCTATTAACCGTGAAAGAAACCAAACGTTCTGGCCGCCAGATTCTCTGCCCGAATGAAGGATGCGGTTACACAGCTGATGATGAGTAGCATTTATAGGTGTGGCTTGGTTAGCCCTGGCTAGCGCGATAGAGATAGCGATAGCCGGGAATCCGAGACCCGGTTATCGCTATCGCGCTAACCAGGCTACAAGTATTATCCAGGAACCGGTTTTACTCTAAGATCTCCCCATTCACCGCGCTATTTTATATGCTACATTCATAAGGAATACATTAAATTCTGTAAAAGGATTTTTTATATGAATAACAGCTATGCAGATGTCACTACTCGTTTTCTTCGAAAAGATGAAAGATTAATCTTGTCTGAAGAAGAGGAAATGCCTTTAGTTATTGAAGCAAAATCAGCAACTGATACCCAATTTTTGCAAGAATTTCTGAGATCTAATTCTGCTCAAATTTTAGATGACATCGCTAAATACGGAGCTGTTTTATTAAGAGGATTTGATGTTAATTCTGATGAAAGTTTCGAAAAAACAGTCTTAAGCATCCAAGGACTTCAAGGTATTAGTGATGCTTTTATGTCAGAAGAAGGACGGGTTCACGTTGATAATTTAAAGTATGTTTTGCATACCAATTCTGTCTATAAAACAGGGGGTACCTTGTATCTTGGTGGCTTTCACTCCGAGAATTATTACTCTCCCGATGTACCTGCTTATATCTGTTTTTTTTGCAGAAAACCATCCTCACTTGGCGGTGAAACTGGCTTAATTAATATGGAAAAAATTTATCAAATTTTAGATGAAAATCTAAAAAATAAATTAAGGAAAAATAGTTATTTTGTTTCTAAATGGTTGATTTCTGATGTGGCCGAACGCTATCAAATTTCACCTGAAATAATAGCAGAAATATGTAAACACTTCGATCTTCCCATTATGAATGCAGGCTTGGACAAATTTATCCTAATGTACAAGCCTAATATTTTTGAAAATTTACAAACAAAAAGGCGTTCTCTACAAATTAATTTTTTTGAGATACCGACTCTGAATGCTGAGTTAAGAAAATTTTTTATAAAAGATTACCCTGGTAAAACATGGTTTTGGCATCGATTTGTTTGGAGATTACCTGACCCTGTTTTAAAAATAATCGAATTTTTTTACATTATTTTTGCATCATTTTTTAGCTCCCCTAAAAACGCTGTGAATATCCTAAAATCAAAATGGAAAACCAATAGAGCTTCACGTCTGTTACCATCATTTAACACAGAAAAAGTAGGCTCTTGTTTTAATTTTCACGATACTAAAAATCTTGCGCGACTGATGAGAAATTACTATTCATCCTGCATCTGGAAAAGCGGCGACGTCCTTTTAGTGGATAACAGAAAAGTAATTCATTCCGGAATGCCGGGAGCGGGGCCTAGACTTATCAGAGCTATGATTTGTAATCCGCTTGAAATGAAATACTCAGCGAAAGAGTCGGGTTTTTTCGTTTGTAAAGAACGAGAAACTGAAACGATTGGTTCTTTTATGACCTCAGGCAAAATGCCACCATCAGAATAGGTAGTAAACCATAACTAATATCTAATGTCAGGCAGTGAACCAAAGGGAATCTTTAATATAGTACGCGTAGGTCGGCGCCTCTGGCCCGACATTTCTTACC
>JACCWL010000240.1 GCA_013697645.1 Tatlockia sp.
GTGCAATTGTACAAGGGGACCTTTAATCCACCGGTATCGGAGCAGCAATTCCCTGTCATTTTAATTCACTCAGTGATGGGTGATCCTGCTGCGGATTACAGGCACCTTATTGCGCATTGGCAGCATGCAATGGGAAATCGGGCCTTATTTGGTCTGCGTTCTCCTTCACTCGATGAGCCTGGTTATGCTGTTAGTTCGATAGAAGAGTTGGCTTTTGATTATATCAATTATTTAACAGAGAGCTTGGCAGGCTATCAAGGACCTTTGATTTTCATGGGCTATTCCGCAGGTGGAACGATAGCTTATGAAATGGCGAGACAATTACAGTTTTCTAAGCGCGCTGTCGCTGTCTATTGCATTGACACCCCTAGCGTTGCCTATTATCGAGGGCTTTCTTCGGAACATTATGCCACAGAAATTTTCGAATTAATGCAACATGCAGGGGCCCGTGTGATGGGCCTAGATGCCAATCACGGCATTTCACTCACTACCCTGCAGCAATTCACAAAGCAAGAACAGTTAACCATTTATTGGCGACAGTTGGTGGAAAAATGCGCTCATTTGCCTAAAGGCCAGCGGCAAAAAATCCAGGGTATTTATGCCACTCTTCATAATGCGATTCCAGGGCAGTTGGACTATGAATTAAAACCCATTAAAAATGTGAACTTATTGGCATTTTCCGATACGCAGCTAAAAAAATGTCGTGGTGATACCTCCTTGGGCTGGGGGGAACAATTGTCTATCAATACCATTACCCTTGCAGGAAAACATCTCGATCTGGTTGATCAATCTCTTTGGGTAAAAGAAGAGATTATGCCTTGTTTACAGACTTTTTGTGAACAGGCACGGATCTCCCTGATAAATATGCAAAGTACCTTATCGATGCTTCCTACTCTCAGGGCATTAAAAGACCAGATACTAAGGCAATACTCGACGCTCAAATTCTCCAGCCCAAAAAGAATCTCAGTGAGAGAAGGCTATGTCCCTGCGCAACTCAAAGAGCATGGAAAAACCGTGGTCGTGAATAGACTAGACCATTTATTTTCCTCTGATAGAAACCCTATTCTCTTAGTAGGTGATAATGGATCAGGAAAAACCGGTATTTTGAAATTCATTAAGTCACAATGGGCAGGGGAAAAGGGTTTAGAAAGAGCTTTTACCCTGATCCTGGAACCCAAATTACAGCATTTTTCTAATAAACGATTTAAAACAATGTCAGCAATCGAATTTCAATTGGAAATGGTTCTGAAGACCTCATTCTCCAGTCACTATCAATTTCATGAAGACATAAAAAAAGAAGGAAAATTGCTCAATTTGCTGAGACTGATTGAAAAAGATGTATTAATCCTTTTAGATAATTATGAAAAAATAACCAATGATTCCTATACTACTCTTCAACGCATTATAAAATACCTTATTAAAAAAACAGCCTTTCAAATTCTATTGACGTCTTCAGTGCATGCAGCTCCCCACTATTTTTTCAAGACCCCGCATTCTATTTTTACAGTAGAGCCTTGGACCGATCAGCAAAGGCGATTATTTGCCCGTCAGCATTATGATAATGCGGTTGAAAAACAAGTCATTATTGAATCTGAATTTTCTCATTTTCTGAATAATCCAAGTTATCTCCGCCTTTATTGTGATCACTTTAGGGGGCCTCAACTTCATAGCAAAGACCCTAGATCCTCTAACTTAGTTTATTTTTTAGAAAAATTAGAGTTGTTTCAATGGTTACGTTATTTGAAAAAATCCAAGGTAAACTTTGATTCTAATAAGCTAAATATATTATCGCTTACTACTTTTCGAAAAATATGTGAAACAGAATTTGAGTTCATAAAAAAACAAGCAAAAAAATGCTTATCAAAGGAAGCCTTGCTCTTTGATGATCTCTATCTAGACTCTTTAGACAGAACTAGTTTGAGCTTAAACTCACGCAGTGCAACGGACGATGATCCTTTGCAGGGTGTTGTTCGCACAGGTTTTATTAAGGCACTTGTTTTAGAGGGTCAGCCTAGTAATCAATATCAATTCCAAAATATCCTTTTTCGTGATTATTTTTATGCACTCAGTTGGGTGGATAACTATACGAGTACCATTGAAGAAGACAGAAATAATGCCAGGCATGAATTAGGGGCTCATCTGTACAATCCTTCTTACAAAATCATTTGGTCACTGGTTACTGGTTTACTCGCGAAAAGCGAGCATAAAGACCACTTTAAACCGTTTATTGATCAGATTTTTTCTGATCAAGTTTTTGGCTATTATCCTTATCTTCTTCAGGCGGCCTGCCTTCAAGAGGCCAAAATGGCCTTATCGGTTTATTATGACAATTCCGTAAAACAAATGGCTCAGTTATTAAAAAACCAGATGGCAAGATTAGATGGCGATCATTTAGCAATAAAAGCAGAGTCATCACTCATTATTCAACTCTTCAGGCAATACCCATTTTTTTTGAATGAGCCAGCTATTGCCGATGTGTTGAAAAAGGATGGAAGACTAAACCATTCGAGTCAGTTGATTGAATTATGCAAAGAAAAAGATGAAAAAGAAAAAAGCATTAGCCCGAGTATTCCCAGTGACAAGAAGGAAATGAAAGACTTACCCACCGATAAAAAATCGATTGTGAATTTATTGAAAAGTAACAACGATTTATCTTCCTATTTTTATTCATTCAAAGATAATTGTCTTATTGAGATAATGAAAAAAACCAAATCAATTCCTGTTTTAACCCGAGCCTGTGACTTTATCTCCAGATCTTGCTGTGAATCGAATCAAAAAACCATGAATTTATTATTAGACGAAATTAAAAATCAACATCAAATAAGGATTAACAAAAAAACGAGTACCTTTTCTTACGATCGGGGACTCTCTAAGAGGGAGAGGCAATTATATTTAATTTTAGAGTCCTATGATGATGAAAAGGCCCATGATAAAGACATTAATAAACTGATTGGTAAGATCATTACATCTGTAAACGATCGCCCTAGTAATATTTTATTCTTATCTTTAATTGATTACAGTGAATACTTGGATACACTCGATTTAAATCCATTAGAACCTGAAGAAATTCCTATTGTATTTAGATCAACAGCAAATCCTCTGTTTAATTTATTTAAAAAATTTGTAAATAATAATGAGATGCTCCTTAAATTAGTGCCGCTCATTGTAGAATATCTTGAAAAGGGGCTAACCCTCTATTTTCAAGAAGATAAATCACTTGTTTTGATGGATGGTGAAAGAAAAGAAGTTTATGTTGTACAGCGACCAGAGCAGATCAAAAACAGTATAAGCGATTTGTATAATTGCAAGTCCTTAGGAATTGATGTTCTCAGAAATGAAATAAAGGCAGATAAGGATTATCAGCAAGCCGCTGAGCAGGGGCATGCAAAAGCTAAACAAGCATCAAAAATTCTTAGTAAACAGATGAAAAGCAATAGTCCCTTAGGAACCGCAGTGAATTTTTTCAAAGCTCAATCAGAAAATTCAGAGGATGAAAATACAGAGAAAAAATTATTAAACTCTTTGGGTGCTGTTTAAAAATTGAGATTTCATTTACAGCTTGTGTTTATTAACGATACCTGGAATGAATTGTATACCAAGTCTCAGGATCAATTTAATGAAAAATCCCTTTCAAAAATTCGAGGCTATTATCCTGATGAATTCAATTTCTTAAAAAGCTTAGCTATGGCAATGATTGCCAAAGATGTTAGTAGTTTAAGTAGAGAGGATTGTGAAGCACTCTGGCTAGAAGAAAGGGGATATAAAAAATCGCTGAAAAGAAATCAACTGCTTAAGAATAAATTGCAGACTGACAAGATGTTACAAACTCTACTAGGCGCTGGATTTTTATGCATTGTGAATGATGATGATTCCTATGGTTATCAGTTAATTATTCCCTGGTTTATTTAATAAAACCACAAAAAAAGTGGATAAGGCAAAGCTTAGAGTTTCTACTGACCTACTAATTTCAAGCAATGATGAAATTCTGCGCCTAGAATTTAATAATAAACCCAAAAAAGATTTGCATGAGGAAACAAAACACGCCAAAAAAAGGGATATCTTCTTTAACAAAAAAAATACTCCAGAAGAAAAATTAAAAGAAAACTCAATATCTAATTATTCTCCTTAACTTGTTTACTACCTCGGTGGATGCCGCGAACAAGTAGCGGCACGTAGGCGGTGGGCATAAAGTGCAACACGTTCCACTAGTTGAGCATTTAGGGTTTTTCTGCGATGGTTTGAAAACTGGTGGTAAAGAGGCCTAAACGATCCGCTTCAACAAAGGCTTCTCCGTCTTGTGTGAAACGATCAAATAGAATCTTAAAATGTTTGGGCAAAAGGTGTAATTTAACCATTGAGTTTACAAGTGTCTGCATATTCTTATAAAATTTGTCCGCTTTTTCGATGAGAGGAGCCTGATGACCACTGATACTTATATCCTCAGATAAGATCACCTTAAAACCGACCTTTGCTAATTTGCTTTTTATTTCTTCAGGAGTCGGCGTATCAATTGCGCCAATTAAAGGTTTAACGCGCTTTAACAAATCCCGATGATGGGCATTTGTAGAATCATAATTATCCAGTTGTACCCAGTCTAGGAAAGATATTTTTCCACCAGGCTTAAGTACACGAAATAATTCACTGAATAATTTTTCCTTGTCCTTTGCATAGGTCAAAACCTGGATTTGATATAAGGCATTAAAAGACGCATCTGCAAAAGGAAAGGGCTCATTTAAATTTGCTTTTATAAATTGGCATTGGTCTGTTAGTCCCTTTAGAGAAGAAAATTGTTTAGCGCTTTCTAACTGAACATCGTCAATATTAAATCCCGTAACTCTTGCTTTTGAAAGAGTGGCGATATGAGCTGCTACTCGTCCTCTACCACAACCTATGTCTAAAACCTTGTCATTTTCTTTAATGTTTAAATCCTTGGTCATTTTTTTTTCAAATAAGATCTGATTTTCAAAGATGTTTTTAGAGAGATCCATTACGGCAGGAATATACATTTTTTCAACTTGGCCAATAGCACAAAGATGGTTTAAGACAGAATAATAATTAGCAATATTTTTTTCTTCATTATCATCAGAGATGTCTTTGTTAAAGCTTTCGTAAGAATGAAAAAAAGCGTCTATTTTCTCTTGGGGTAAGCGATAAATTGCTACTAAAGAACCTAAAACTGTTTTCAAACGGTAGAGTGTCATTTGTGCAGAAGTCATCATTATCATCCTTGATTATTTAGACTAATTTAAATTGAAATAATATTCTAACTTTCCTTTAAAAACTATCTAAAGAATTGCTGACCACTAAAGAGCTAGATCATTTTCGGATCAAAATCCTCAATTTTCATTACATAATTTGTGCCATAAAATCGGCATAAGGCCTCGCGAAATATTGTTGCTCTAGCCGTAAGACCCTGGCGGCAATAGGTTAAAACTTGTTGATAGACTGAATCTTTAAAGACTTCAGTATCAAATTCTTCACCATTTAAGTTATCAATACTTAAGTGAAAAGGATAATTTGCAGCAACTGAAAACATCCATTCCAGGGCCTGTGGTTTTACTTCAACGTGTTGAAAAAGTTGTTGCTGTTTTGCGCTGCGTCCATCAGGTTCATACCAATAACCAAAATCAACTAATTTTCTTCGCTCTTCTCCAGCGATAAACCAATGCGCGCATTCATGCAGGGCAGAACTAAAAAATCCATGTGCAAAAAAGAGAAGGTTATAAGGCTGTTTTTCATTTGCGGGAAGATAGATTGGTTCATTGTCTCCTTTCACGAGATTGGTCTTGTATTTGATTGTAAAACAATCATTAAAAAGGGTGATCAAATCTTGGTATTGATGCACGGAATAATCAACTCTACATGAACAAAATGAGGGGATAATTTAACATTTACAGAGCCTGGTTGCCAGATATACACTTAGCCAGTTTTTAGATTTTAGTGGGGAGTTTTGATTGAAGAAGGTTTATTTTGATGGCAATAATAATGAAATTAGAATTGCCAATATTTTTTGCATCGGACGTAATTATGCGGCACACATTAGCGAGTTGGGCAATAAAAAAGAAGAAATGCCCTTGGTTTTTTTAAAACCTACTTCAGCGCTTAACACTGAAAATACAATTTACTTACCCGCAATTTCAGAGGAAATTGATTATGAAACGGAACTTGTTTTGTTAATCGGGTGTGAGACTAAAGAAATCAAAGCAGAAGATGCCCTTTCAGCTATTTCCGGCTACGGCGTTGGCCTTGATTTTACTGCGCGCGATTTGCAAAGAGATGCCAAGAAAAAAGGTTTACCTTGGACTATAGCAAAGGGCTTTGATTATGCTGCCTCGGTATCAAAATTTATAGCTGCAGCTGAATTTGCTGATCCAAAGGCGCTTTGTTTTCAAATGAAACTCAATGGCATTATTCGTCAGCGTGGGTTTGTAAATCAAATGCTATTTGATATTCCCCATCTTATTTCTTATCTAAGCACAATATTCACTTTGCAACCTGGAGATTTGATATTTACAGGTACACCCGAAGGGACAGGGCGAATTAATAAAGGTGATGAGATTGAAATTTCTTTGACTGACAAGCTAAAGGTTGGCTTTTCCGTAAGGTAGTAATTAGTGGGGCCCCTGGCCCTACCGGGTTTTTAAATTAAAACCTTAGATTATTCCACCTTTGTAGATACTATCTTTAAACACAAGAAAAATTTCCATTGAAAGGCAGTTTATTTTTTAGAACTCGTAGCCTGGTTAGCGCGCTAGCGATAACCGGGGAACCAGCCCCCACAGTATGAGTAATGGGGTCTTTATAGCGTTGGAGGTGAGGAAACGGACAAGGTAAGCTATCTCTTTTGAGTCAGATGCAAAAGGCTGGATTAACAGCGCCCAAGAATCCGCATACTATTAATAATTTTCTAAACTTAAGCATAACAAGCCTTTATTCTGATAAAAGGGGCTCGGAGTATATCCAAAGGTTTTTTAAAAATCAGTCCTTTTGATTAGGCTTTACTCTCTATTAACAAAATGTCGGCATTACGAGGCAACATCTAATTTTTTTGTTAGAATCATTGACTTGTTTTATAATTCACATTGATTTTAAGCGAGAAAAACTATGCCATCTTTTGATATTGTTTCTGAAACTAATGAAGTGGAGCTGCGTCATGCAGTAGAAAACGCTCTTCGCGAAATGGGGACTCGTTTTGATTTTCGTGGTGTTGAGTCCTCTATTGAGCTAAAGGAAATGGTCGTTACCCTAAAGTCGGAGTCTGATTTTCAGGTTAGGCAGCTTGAAGATTTGTTTCGGAACCATTGCACCAAACGCAGTGTCGATGCCGCAGGGGTAGAGATGGAAGACAAACCCGTTCACTCTGGTAAAACTTACTCCCTTTCTATGACCTTCAAACAGGGTATTGATCAGCCCACGGCCAAAGAAATTGTTAAATTATTTAAAGATAACAAACTGAAAATTCAAGCTTCTATTCAAGGCGATAAAGTCCGGGTCACTGGAAAAAAACGTGATGAGTTACAAGAAGCCATCGCCTTTTTGAAGAAGTCCGAGATAAATATACCGCTACAATTTGAGAATTTTCGTGATTAAAGTGGGGTGGCCCCATTTTGCTCCACCTGAGCGCAAAATATGGCCGTTCGTATAACATCACGTGCGGTGTGTACACTTAAGTGGTCATTAAGAAACCTAAAATACTTCCTAGATCACCATATTGAGTGTTGTTTAAGGCTCATGGCCAAGATCTTGTTGCCTGTAAATTAAAAAACCAATCATACTATTAAAAATCTGCCATTTTATGCTAGCAATGCGTTTGGAGATTCTCCATTGTGAGTTGCAATAAATAAAGATGATAAAATTATTGACTTTATGCATAAAGGAGGTATCTTTCTCGTTTTTACTAAAGGAAGGGTCAAAAATGTCTAGGTATAAAATAACCTCCCCAAAAATTGCTGCAACCCGTGTAGACGATAGCTCAATCACTGAAGAGCTCCTTAATATTCCAGAACTGGGTAAGTTGTTAGGAACACGACAAGACGGTTCCCATGATGATTTTGGTACTACAGTAAAAACTATGTTGCATGAACGCATTGGTAAGCCAATAGGTAAATGGGTAGCTGAGCCGAGGTCTTTCTTTTTTAAGCAATATACTAAACAAGAGACTGTAAAAGCCGTTCTACTAGGATTTGTCGCTCCTCTGATGACTTTATTGACTGGTTTTGGGGTTATATCAATTTCTTTGATGCTTCCTAATTTACTGGGTTTCTTTGCCCTCCCTGCAACGATTGAATTGCTAGCTGGTATTGTAAGTTTAGGTCAGGCTGCGTGGTCTAAGGCTTGGGCTGTGTATTATAGAGCAAACCCTGAGCAATCTTCTGCGATGAATCAGGACGCAGAAGATTATTTTAACGACTTTATTGTCCGCTTTGCTTTAGTTGTTCCTTTAGCAATTGTCTCGTTTTTATCTGCTCCGGTTGATTTAATTCGATTCCTAACGCGTAGTATTTCTACACTTATCTATGGTTTTAGACCAGAAATTTTAGCTATAGAGACTGAAATCGAGAAAGATCTGGGAGGCTCTGACCTGGAAGTGGATTATGAGGACGGCGGTGAATATACAGATAGAAGTCCTGTTGGTTATTATCAGTAAATGATTTAGAGTTAAAAAAAGAGAACGAGCAACACATGTTGCTCGTTTCAACATCCGCCAGCCATCAAGCTTTTAACTGTTGCCCTACCTTCTTTTAACCAATCTGAAATTTTTTTTTACAATATTTTTGTATATTTCGCGATCGTGTTGTATAATAAATTTGCAAACAACAAGTGCAAATAATAACAATAAGGAAGCGATCATGAAAAAATTAATTATCGCAGCATTAGTATTTGTACCTGCAACTTTACTTACTACTAGTTGTTCAGTAAGAACAGCAACTTACACTCCCCATAATGACTATGTATATTCTGTAGGTAACTACGGACACCGTCCTTATTGGGGATCTGACGTCTACACCGGCGGTTGGGGCAACACTGGTTACTGGCGTGGATACCGAGGCGTTTCTACTACTGGCGTGTTTTTAAGTGGTGGACGCGGCTGGGGTGGTGGACACGGCTGGGGTGGTGGACGCAGTTGGGGTGGATGGAGAATCTAGTCTGTAAATTCATCTTATGCACAAACTCCGTCATTGCAAGCTGTGTGGTAATGACGGAGTTGTTGTTAGAACCTCTAAATATGAATAGTCTTATTCCTTCGCCCGAGAAACATACTCACCTTTACGCGTGTCTACTTTAATCAATTCACCTGTTTGGACAAACAAGGGTACTCGTACTACAGCTCCTGTTTCCAAGGTCGCAGGTTTTCCGCCGCCACCAGAGGTATCGCCCTTAAGGCCAGGGTCGGTTTCGGTAATGGCTAAAACGACAAAGTTAGGAGGGGTTACCTGAATCGCTTCGTTATTCCATAAAGTGACTATGCAAAGATCTTGTTCCTTCACCCATTGGGCTGCATCGGCTAAGGCTTCAGCGCTAAGTGCATACTGCTCACAGCTTTCTGGAACCATGAAATGATAGGCTTCACCGTCACTATAGAGGTATTGCATTTCAACATCAGCCACATCAGCTGAAGGAAGAGTTTCATTCGATTTAAAGGTGCGATCAACAACGCGCCCAGTTTTTAAGTTACGAATTTTGACACGTGTAAAGGCTTGACCTTTCCCGGGTTTCACAAATTCGCATTCGACAATGCTGCAGGGTGCATTATCAATCATTACTTTCAAGCCATTTTTAAAATCATTGCTGCTGTAGGTAGCCATTCGTGCTCCACTGTTGTGATTTTGTTGCAATTTAGATAGAGTTCGCGCAGTTTATCAATTTTGTACAATTAATGCGAGATGAGTCTGTGAGCTGGCAAAAAATTCTGGCGCAAGGTTTTAGATGCGCCAATGAACTGCTTGAATTTTTATCATTACCTCCTCAATTGGGTAATTTAATAGCTGAAAAACAATTTAAAACAAGGGTGCCCTGCGGCTTTGCTGCACGCATGCAAAAGGGAAATCCTAATGACCCCCTTCTATTACAAGTCCTCGCAGTGAATGAGGAATTACAGATTGTTGAAAACTATGGTCTGGATCCTCTTCTGGAAGCCAGTGGAAATCCTCTACCAGGGCTCATGCATAAGTATCAGGGCCGTGTTTTACTGACCTTGACCGGGAGTTGCGCTATTAATTGCCGTTATTGCTTCAGACGCCATTTTCCTTATCAAGACAATAATCCTGGCCGTAATGGTTGGCAACCAATCCTTGACTATATTCGCAATGATTCAACCATTCATGAAGTGATTTTAAGCGGTGGTGATCCTCTATTAGCCACCGATTTAATGTTGAGAGATTTGATACAGCAATTAGAAACAATCCCACAGGTAAAGACGCTTCGCTTTCATACTCGTATCCCCATCGTTTTGCCGGAGCGAGTTAATAAACCACTCTTAACCCTTCTAGCGGCTACAAAATTGCGCAAGGTAATTGTCCTTCATTGCAACCATGCTCAGGAATTAGATGACAAGGTACAGCAAGTTTGCTCTGCCTTGGCGAAGGCGGGCTGTCATTTGTTGAATCAGGCTGTGTTATTAAGGGGCGTTAATGATAATGCGACAGTTTTGGCTAAATTAAGTGAAGATTTATTTAGCTGCGGTGTGTTGCCCTACTATCTACATGTATTGGACAAAGTAGCAGGCGCTGCCCACTTTGACCTACCTGAAAAAACAGCTTTAGCCATTCACCGGCAATTGCAGTCGATATTGCCAGGATATTTGGTACCTCGACTCGCGCGGGAAGAGTCAGGTAGGGCGCATAAGACCCTGCTTAGTAATTGAACTTAAGACTAGAGCGAGCCGTAGGCCCCGCACGCCGACCTACGCGTAAAATATAGACACTCTACTCTTCTTTCGCCCTTGCATACAATTCCATTAATTTTTCCTGGGCGCTATACTCGCCTTGGCTTAATCGTTTATAACTTCCATCGGCTTGCATTTCCCATGCGTTTACATTGTCTTTTAAATAGTTTTTAAAAATTTCTTGTTTAATTCGTTTGCGACAATTTTCATCGCGGATAGGAAACATAATTTCAATACGGTTATAAAGATTGCGCTCCATTAAATCAGCGCTTGAGCAGTAAATGTGCTCTTCCTCTTCCCTGCGAAAATAAAAGACACGATGATGTTCAAGAAAGCGGCCAATTATAGAAATAACGCGAATTTTATCAGAAATTCCGGGAATACCTGGTTTCAGACAGCAGACGCCGCGAACCAAGAGATTGATTTTAACCCCCGCTTGTGAGGCCTGATACAGCGCTGTAATTATGGTCTTATCGGTGAGACCGTTGACCTTTATATTAATCTCCGCATCTTTACCTTCTCTAGCTGTTTGTTTACAAGCCTCAATCAATTGCAGTAAATTTTTATTCAAAGTAAAAGGCGAATAGGAGATTTCCCTTAGCTTCACTGTTTTACCAAGTCCTGTAAGTTGTTGAAAAATAATTTGAATATCTGAGGTAATTGTTTTATCGCTGGTCAATAAACCAAAATCAGTATAGCGTTCTGCTGTTTTTTCATGGTAATTACCGGTTCCCAAATGAACATATTGCTTTAATTTTCCATGAGCTCTGCGAACGATAAGCGTCATTTTGGCATGCGTTTTATAGCCCAATACCCCATAAAGAACGAGAACACCGGCTTGATGCAGGCGGTTTGCCAGTTTTAAATTGGATTCCTCATCAAAGCGAGCTCGAAGTTCAACAACGGCTGTGACTTCCTTTCCTGAGCGTGCAGCTTCAACAAGTGCTTTCACCATGACTGATTCAGAATGAGACCGGTAAAGCGTTTGCTTGATAGCTAGCACATTAGGATCGTTTGCCGCTTGGCGCACAAAATCAATCACAACATTATAACTTTGATAAGGATGATGCAATAAGACATCTCCCTCATCTAAGACATTGAATAAATTGCGTTTTTCATGAATATAAGAGGGGTATTGAACAATTAAGGGCTTAAAATTCAGATCTGGGCGATCAATTGAATTAATTACACTGTAATACCGTTGTAGATTAACCGGTCCGCTGCAAAGATAAGCGTCTTCATGGCATAAATGATGTTTCTGCAGTAGAAAATCAACAATATTTGCTGGGCAGTGAATATCAACCTCAAGACGCACCACATGACCATAATGACGGGAAAATAATTCACGTTGGACTGCAACTGCCAAATCTTCTATTTCTTCCTCACGCAAAAACAAGTCACTATTTCTTGTGAGCCTAAAAGGATAACAACCATTAATCTCCATTCCAGGAAAAAGACGATGAATATAGGTCTGGATAATTGAGGACATATAAACAAAATAGCTACTGCCGTTTTCGCAAAGCTCTGAGGGTAGTCGTATCATTCTAGGTATTGAGCGGGGCGCATGGACTACGGCATAATCAATGTTTCGATCAAAGGCGTCTTTGCCGCGTAGGGAGATAATAAAATTCAAACTTTTATTGAATAAACGCGGGAAAGGGTGAGCTAAATCAAGTGCAATGGGGCTGACAATCGGTAAAATTTCATTTTTGAAATAATGTTTTGCCCATAAATGGATATCGTCATTCCAATCTTCAGCTGATAGGAAATGGATATTTTCTTGTGCCATTGCGGGGAGTAGTTCTTTATTAAAGATGTAATAAAGCTCATCGCTCAATAAATGCGCTTTTTTAGAAAGCTGACTAAAGATTTCATCGGGATTAAGGCCATCGATATTGGGCCTTCTCGAAGCAAGGGCAATTTTTTCTTTTAAACCTGCGACGCGGATTTCAAAAAATTCATCAAGATTACCAGAGCAGATACAAAGAAAACGCATTCGCTCAAGCAGAGGAATGCTCTCATTTTTTGCTAATTGCATAACGCGCTCATTAAAAGAAAGAGCGGTGAATTCGCGATTGATATAATATTCAGGGTTGTCTAATTCAGAACTCACGAGTTTTCCCTCAATTAGCCTTAACAAAGAAAAAGCAAATACCAATAAAGGCAATAAATCCCCAAAATGGCGAAAGCTGAAAATAAACCAGCGCTAGGAAAAACAAAAAACAGGCTATGACAATAGGTAAAGAATAATACATTTCAATAATGCTTTGGCCGACAGAGAAGGTAGCAGCGGCTAATAAGGCTAAAGCCCCGTATTGTACGCCAACCATAATTTTATGGGTAATAGGCCCTTGGTTTGAAGCAAGAAACCGATAGCCAAGAACAGCTAAAATTAGACCTGGTAAATTCAAACAAGTCAGGGCGAGAATCATCCCTAAGATTCCAGCGGCCTTATAGCCAATTAGGGCTGCCAGTTTTACCGCAGTTAATCCAGGAAAGAGAAAACTTGTGCCAAGCATGGAGACAAATTCATCAGGCCCAATCCAATGGCGATAAGTGACCGCTTCATACTCCAATAACTTCAACATGGAATTACCGCCACCTAAGGAAACTAGGCCAATTTTGCCAAAACTTAAGACTATGGGGACTAAATTATTTAACATGGCGCGGCTAACCGTTTAAGGAAACTAACATAGTCGCAAGAAACCTCGGTGGCCAGCAAGTGTCTTGCAATTGACTCGACAAGATATTGTGAATGCCCTTCTACGCAAAGGCTCAAATAAATTTTTTTATCAATTTCTAGGCGAGCTAATTCAAGTTTGATTTTAGGCTCTGAGGTAAATTTATAAATCAATGCTTCTTTTTGCACCTCAATTACTTGCTGATTCTTTTCTAATTGCTTCAATAAGTCAGAGCTCTTAAGGTTTTTGCTTCCTGGCAGGATTAGGTCAGGTGGGTAGTCTGCCAAATTAATTTTTTTGCCATAGCCGCGCAATAGTTCGGTTTTTCCTAAGAGCGGCTTATACAAGACCTGCATACGGCGTTGTTTGATATTGTAATTGGAGTCAGCTAATAAAATGTAGCAATCATGTCGATGTTTCACTTCATAGTTTGAAAGAGCAAGAAATTGCGTATCAAGACCATTTAAATTAATAATGGTATTGCCAGGCCAAAAGTATCGCGCTTCCCAACGTTTTTCATCGCGGCTGTCTTTTAAATCATTTAAATCCAATGGATTTTTATTGCTAATTTCGAAGTTCCAAACCAGACGCATATTCATAGGAGAAGCACAGGTTAAAATAGTTACGCTAGATGATTCTTAGCGCTAAAGCAAGTTTTAAATGAGACCGGACAGGTATATACTGGATGCTTTTGGCAAGCTTAAAGGGATTTACATGGCTACTTTGCTGTTCCTCATCTATCTGATATTTACCCTCGTGGTTTTGTACCGCAAAATGAGTGCGCTCAATTGGGAAATTGGTTCAGCTGTTTATCTTTTTATCGCAACCTTTATTATTGGGATGCACTGGCTTCCAGGAACAATTATTTGGTTAATCATTCTTGCAGCTGTGATCATTATTAATGTGGAGCAAGTCCGTGTCGCCCTCTCTAATTATTTGTTTAATCGGGTTGGCAAATCAATTCCCAAACTCTCAAAAACTGAAGAAGAGGCCTTAAATGCGGGCGATACTTGGTTGGAAAAAGATATTTTCACGGGCTCGCCTGATTGGGATAAATTAATGCGCATTTCTTCGGAGCTTAATGCCGAAGAACAAGCTTTTCTTGATAATGAAGTTCAAACCGTCTGCAACATGGTCGATGATTGGGAAGTGAAACAAAGCGGCGATTTATCCGTAGAAGTATGGAATTTTATTAAAGAAAAAGGGTTTTTTGGATTAGTAATCCCGAAAGAATATGGTGGAAAAGGCTTTTCAGCCCGTGCACATTCTGATGTAGTACTGAAAGTTGCCTCTCACTCGCCTGCATTAGCGGTCACGGTGATGGTGCCTAACTCTTTAGGCCCTGGTGAACTGCTAAATTATTACGGTACTGATGAACAAAAAGCCCGTTATTTACCAAACCTTGCTAAAGGAATTGATATTCCCTGCTTTGCTTTAACAGAGCCTGCAGCAGGTTCTGATGCAACCTCCATTCAATCTGAAGCCATTGTGGTCAAAAAGAAAATTAAGGACAAACTGGTTTTGGGCCTCAATATTAGCCTCAATAAACGCTGGATCACGCTTGCACCGGTTGCTACTTTGATTGGACTTGCAGTAAATCTAAAAGATCCAGATGGTTTATTAAAAGGAGAGGGCTCTGAGGGAATAACTTGTTTATTGATTCCCCGCGACACTGAAAATCTGCAAATCGGCAATCGTCATATACCGGCTGAGCAAGCTTTTATGAATGGAACCATTCGTGGGGAAAATATTTTTGCTCCAATAGATGCCATAATAGGCGGTCAAAAGAATGCAGGGCATGGTTGGAAAATGTTAGTGGAATGCCTGTCTATTGGCCGTTCAATCTCCTTACCAGCTTTGGGTTCTGCCTCTTCTTCGGTAGCTTATTTAACCACCGGTGCTTTTGCCAGAATTCGCCGTCAATTTAATGTGGAAATTGGCAAATTTGAAGGTATTGAAGAAAAACTTGCAGAAATAGCTGGTTTAAATTATCTGATCAATGCGACAAGGCTGCTAACTGTTGCAGCAGTTAACCAACACAAAAAACCGTCGGTCGCTTCAGCAATTACCAAATACTATAATACGGAGCTTGCACGAATTACTGTTAATAACGCGATGGATGTTCATGGCGGGCGAACCGTTGTTGCTGGTCCTCGTAATTATTTATTCAATTATTACCAATCGATACCCATCTCCGTTACGGTGGAAGGCGCCAATATCATGTCTCGTAATTTATTGATTTTTGGTCAAGGCTCTATGGCTTGCCACCCCTATGTTCGTGACGAATTTTATGCGATTTCACAGAATGACAAGAAGGCTTTCCATAAGCTGATTTGGAATCATATTCATTATTTTATGCGCAATTTTGCAAAATCCACTTGCTCAGCCTGGAGCGCTGGAATTTTCATCCAGGCACCGGCTAATGCCCTAAAAAGAGACTACCAACGTTTGGCTCGCCTAAGTCATTCATTTGCTTGGCTAGCAGACTTGTCCTTAATTTATTTAGGGGGCGATTTAAAACGCCGAGAGCGTTTATCTGCAAGATTAGCAGACGGAATGTCATATCTTTATCTGGCAATGGCCACTCTTCGCGCCTATCAACAAAACGAAGAAAAGCCTGATGAACAATTGCATGCAGAATGGGCTCTAAGTTATTGCTTTTACCAAGCACAAAAATCAATGATCGCATTTTGCCGTAATTTCCCGGCAAAACCCTTAGGATTTTTGATTCGCTGCTTGGCTTTTTCCTTTGGACAAACGATGCATTATCCTTCCGATAAACTGGATCACCGTTTGGCGCAACAGATGATGGGAAATAATCATTACCGCGATCGCATGATGAAATTAATCTATTTAAGCGGCGATTCAAAACAAGCTGTAGATAGAATGGAGCAAGCCTTGCAGCTGATTATTAAGAATGATGGGCTCTATAAAAAAATAGCTGATCTTAAGCGCTTTAAATTTGCTGCCTTAAAAGAAAAACTAGCTGAGAAAGTTAGCAAAGGCGAATTAAAGCAGCAGGAAGTTGATAAAATTGTTGCTGTAGAAAGAGCCTGTTGGGATGCTATCCAAGCTGATGAATTTTCCTTTGAGTCAATGAAGAAGAAAAATTTTGCCTCTCTAAGTGATACCTTTCCCAATCCAATGGATTAAAGTGCCAGTATTTGAAGGGATTTAATAAATTTTACTTTCTCTTAACACTTAGAGCGCGGATTTGTTCCCCATGGGAAAGGTTAATTTGCTATAATGACCTAAAGTTGATTACTTTGATTTATTTCAAATCTTTTTCTATATCTAAAGATTGATTAACCTGAGAGACTAAAATGACTTTACCCACGACTACCCGAGGCAGCACAGTAAATGTTTTATCGCCAGATAATGAGGCAGCAGCTAAAATAATTCAACTTGCTCGAACACCTACCATAGCTGAGTATGCGCTAGCCAAATTCATCGAAAAAATGCAATCGTTTGGCAAAGCCATGGTAGAAGGCTCCCAGTCTATGAGGAAAATATTCGAAAAAAATGTGGAAAATGCCCATATGCTGGAAGCTAAAAATGAAAACTATTGGGCAGGTGTGGAACCCAAAAGTGATTACATGAATTATCAATCCAAAAATGCAGATCTCGCTAGCCAAAACTTAAAAGAGAATAACCTTGGTTCGGTAAAGGTCGATTACACTGTCTCGAATGCATCAAAATTTCAACGAGTTTATAGCGAAAACTCTACCCCCTTAAATGAGGATTCTGTGAAAGCGTTTGATAAACTATTAAACAGCTATCTCGTTGAAAACAAGTTGTTTATCAAGAAGACTGAAAAAGGATCGTTTATTTACGAAAACGATGGCACAGGCCATGTTCGCCTGGATGCAAAAAATAATGAGATTAAAGCAGATCCGGATACAGTTAGAGAGCTTCTTAGCGATAACAAAAAAGGCTTTCAACAATATTTGCAGCAGCAGGGAATTAACTCGACTGTAGAGGGATTCTCCTATCCAGGAGAAGCGCCAGCGGCTGCGAAACCAGAAAAAGAAGCTGCAAAAGCTGCAACTAAAAGCCCTGAAGCAGAAACCCCTTCAGCTGAAGAAGGCCAAGTACCAAAGATTTAGTATAAAAAAGAAACCTTAATTACGCTGCGCATCGTAATCAAGGTTTATCATTAAATCGTTACAGAGTTACGATCATCCATTTCTGTTCAATTAAAAAAAGCGTAGGTCGGCGCCTCTGGCCCGACATTTCTTACC
>JACCWL010000242.1 GCA_013697645.1 Tatlockia sp.
ATACTCTTTTATTAGCTTGCGCCAGTACTCTTTTTCTAATTTCACTCCGGTCTCCCTCTTTTTATTGAGGGACTTAGTTTAATTGGCTTTTATTTTAGTGATAGGTGTAGTTCCCCGAACTGATACAGTTTTCTTGGGTGATAGGCAAAAATAAGATTAAATCTAAATTGTTTAATGCGTCTTTTAGATCTGGGAATCTTTCAGAAACCTCCGTATCAGTAATCTCGTTAGAATCTTTAGCAGTTACGCACATTGCATAAGCTATAAAATCCACTGGACATCTATCAAAAATAACGTTTCGCTCATTGGATAATTTATTAATTTGGTCAATGCTATAATCAAGCTGCTCCAGTAAACTATCAAGGCTAGGTTCTAATGATAGCTCCATTGTTTTTTCATCTTGCAATTTATAATAGGGCTCAATCTCGCATTTATAATCAGGATGAGCTTTGAGAAAGTCCTCTACTAAAGTACTTTTCCCTATAAAATGAGTACCAGAAACAGCAATGCGCATATGGTTAACTACCCTTCTCTTTTCCTTTCACCAATAAAACATACAGATATCTTAAATGCAAATATCTAGTTGTCTTTTAAACCTAACTGAGCAATTTTTCACAGGAATACTATCATTAATTGGAAGTATAAAAATGACGCGCTGCAATTCGCGTTTTTTGCGTCAGTCAAACAACAATTTACACTAATGGTCATTAATTGACCATAAAAACTTATTAGTGTACAATAAAAAACGTCTTATATAGTAAATTAACGGGAGCCAATAAATGACTTATCCTTACCTCCGTAAAGCAGAGGCTCGTGATTATACAGCTATCTGGTCATTATGGATGCAGGATCATATTATTCAGTGGATGTCCTTTCCAAAACAAACCAAAGAAGAATTTAGAGCTCACTATAGCACCATGGAAAAATCAAGCGACATATATGTGCTAGTTGATAAAATAAATAATGAAGAAAAGATAGTGGCTGTAAGACGGATCAAATATGGTAAAAATCACTATCAACATACAGCAGAATATTGCTCCATGGGAGTTGATAAGGCATTACAAGGCAAAGGGTATGGAAAAATTCTTTATCAGGAATTTGAGAAAATTGCCCGAGAACAGGGTATTAAAAGAATACAATTAACCCAAAGCGGAGGGAACGAGGCAGCGTTTCATCTTGCGGATAAACACTATTCAGAAGAGGGGGTTTTTCCAGATTGGTTAGAGCGAAGCAGCAATGAAGGCAAATATTTTCTTATCGAGCGATATATTTACCGTTTCTTGGATGAGGAGATGACTTCAATTGCATCCAAATTACCTAAATTGAAATACCAGGAAAAAATACCAATGTTGATTGAAGTAGAGGACACATCCATTACTATTTCTAGAGTTGATAATCAATTTATTTGTTACCTCCAGCAACAGCCTTTGCTTAAGGTTGGTTTTGAGCCTGATGATTCAGTGATTCAACATATTGGCTTTTTATCCCTTGAGATGCTCACGCCTGATAATCTATTTCAAGCACAAATCGGATTACGAAAAATTTTAACAAATATCTTCGAAGAAAGTAGAGTAAAAAAATTAGAGCTATTTACAGCCCAACCCGCCGTGGCCGAGCTTTGTAAAAATTCTGGATTTTTTAAACGGGCAGAAAAAATTGCTTCGTTTTGTGAGAATAAAGAATATAAAAACGAGCTTGGAGTCGAGTATAGTTTTTTTAATATTTCCGATGCAAAAAAATTAATAACCGCTGCGGTCAGTGATTGTTCAAAAAAAGAGAGCATTGAAAAAGCATTAGACATGTGCTCAGATACAATAAAATCCTTAGTCGAAAATAAAATTTGTGATTTTCTAGGTGCTCACTATTTGGAGAACTTAGTCTATCAAATGGTTAGAGATGATTTAGGGCCTAATAAAATTTTTTCATTGACTGATAAGAGATGGAAACCATTATTAACGGATACTCCACTAGGGCTTCAGACTGACTTATTACGCCTAGCTAATCGGTTGAATAATTCGGGTCCTTCTTTTTTTAATAATAAATCACAAGCGCAATTAGAATCACCTGATCAAACTTTGAAATATAAAATATGATGGCGCAACTTAAACAATAAGCCCCGGTTATTGGTGTAGATGTTGTATTCCCTAAACTAAATCGAATTTAGACCTAACTTTTAAAAAGACTTGCTACACTAAATCCGCCATCCAGAGGAATAATGGCTCCGGTCATCCATTCCGACGCATCGGAGGCTAAAAAAACAGCTAAATTGGCTATATCACTAGGTTTGCCCACACGCCCAAGAGGAATTTTACTTTTTCTTAAGTCCCATTGATCTGTATGTTGCTCTCGTTGCATTTTATTCATATTCGTTGTTACCAACCCAGGCGCAATCGTGTTAACGCGAATATTATAGGAGGCTAAATCATTAGCAGCTCCCCTAGTGAGGGCATTTAGTGCGGCTTTGGACGCCTCATAGTGCGCTAATCCAGGACTGGTAATCGTGGCACTGACAGAGGAAATATTAATGATACTCCCTTTGGTGGCATTCACTTTCATGCACCTAGCAACCTGTTGCGTTAAAACAAAGGGAGCACGGAAATTGACTTTGATTAACTCATCCAAAGCATCAGCTGAAATATCAAGAAAATTAGCAAAGCGCGAAATGATGCCTGCATTATTCACTAATATATCAATTTTATCAAAGTGGGTTCCCACTTCATTAAGGAGATGTGGAATCGACTTTTCATCGGACAAGTTTGCTTGTATTGCTTTTTTTAAGGTACAATTTGTACCCATTTGATTCAGTGTGTTGTGTGCTTCATCCTTGTTTTGGTTGTAGGTAAAGATAACATTGGCTCCCTCATAAGCAAAAGCCAAGGCAATCGCTTGTCCTATACCATTGCTACCACCTGTTATCAAAGCATTTTTATTTGCTAATTGCATAAAAAGTCCTGTGGTTTACAAGGAGAAGTGCAATAACTACCAGTAGGGTTATATATGCCATCTTATTGCAAATATGTTTGTATTATTGTTGATGCGTATAGTACAGGAAAAAATCTAGCGCCCATTATCAGATCGCAGGGTTTGCCTTGTATTCATATTAAAAGCTCATCAAATCTCCCTTCTCGCTACCAGCACGATGAAAGCAATTTTATTTTAAGTCTTACCTACGATGGCGATATAGAAGCCCTTTTAGCGAAGATTCAACCCTTTATTGTTAAATTCTGTATTCCTGGTTACGAATCAGGGGTGGAACTTGCTGATTTACTGTGCGAAAAATATAACGTGCCAGGCAATGGTAGTCAATACAGTGCTATGAAGCGTGATAAATATTGTATGAATGAAGCGGTAGCACAAGCAGGTCTTGCAACAGTCAAACATTGTCGCTCAAACCATTTCCCTGTCTTATTAAATTGGACAAAAACGGAGAATGGTTATCCCGTTGTTGCTAAACCGTTAGATAGCGCCAATGGTGATGGGGTCTTTTTTTGTAACAATGAGAGTGAGCTTAAAGAAGCCTACCTCACGATTACGACTTCCAAAAATCAATTTGGTGTTACCAACAAAGAGGTGTTATTAGAAGGCCTCAATGTGGGGACTGAATACATCATTAATACCGTGAGCTGGCAAAAACAGCATTTTATTGTGGAAATATGGCGGGTCACACGCAAACCGAACACCACTATTTATGAAAAAGCGGAGATTGTGGGTTGGGATGAAGACGAGTGGCCAGAATTAGCGAAGTACACGACTCATGTTCTTCAAGCATTGCATATTCAGTATGGTGCTGCCACCACTGAAGTGAAATACACCCAAGAGAAGGGTGCAGTGCTCTTAGAAACCAGTGGTCGATTAATGGGAAATAGCCCATTAGGTTTTTTGCATGATCTATCAGGACTGACGCAACTTTCATTGCTTATCGAAGCCTATATGAATACCGATGACTTTTTAGAGCGATTTAATCGTGCTCGGGTGCCTGCGAAAGTCCACGGTGTCGCTGTGGTTTTAATCTCAAACTATGAGGGTAAGTTAACCAGGAATTTTGGCAATGTCTTTACCAAATTAAATACACTTCACAGTTTTAATATCGATTCAGAACCGGGTACAACGATCTGTAAAACAACCAATTCACTGACAGCACCTGGCGAGTTGTATTTGATGGGCTCCAAAGAGGAATTGGAAGCAGATTACTTGGAAATCCGTCGTTTGGAAGAAACCTTATATCAACAAGCAACTCTTCCCGTTTCCAGCAGTTTTCCTCAGGCACTGTTCTATACCCTAACTCCAACAAAAGAGAAAGGCTCAGCTCATGAGCTCGAACAAACATTCACATAAATACCGTATATCGGCTTCACTGTGATTGGCGCTAAAGGCAATTCTGAGCATGCTCTCTCCCTCAGCGACTGTGGGGTACATTGCGGCAAGGACGGCTATACCACGGCTTCGAAGTTGGCAGGTGATTTCAATGTCTTTGAATTCATCCCCAATACGAATTCCTCTCACAGGGGAAATGGAATTGAAATTGATAACTTTACTTTCAATGACGCTGTCTTTGATCAAGGAATCAAAATGGCGGATATTTTTTAGTAATTGCCCTTGAAGCAAATATATTTCGTCTGATAAATGAATTTTGGCGGATTCAATAGCAGAGCTCACAATGGATAAGGGAAGGGGATTACTAAACAAATATGGGTTTGCATACCGCCTAATAATTTGCTCATCTGATCTTGCAACCTTTTAGTGGACACTATGAAGCAAGACGTGCTGTTGTTTCTGCCATTTTGTTTCAAAAATCATTGGCGAGAGGTAGCCTAATGTCGAATGGCTCCTCTTGCGGTTATAAAACAC
>JACCWL010000243.1 GCA_013697645.1 Tatlockia sp.
GGATCACGTATTACTGAAAAACAACTTACTAATGAGGGGATTGTCATCTCGTTTGCTCCTTTTATTTCAAAGGATGTATGAGATCACACTATTGGATTAATTACTAGGCACTCATGATCTTGCCCTGCATTTATAAGCTGAGGGCTAGACTAATATTTTAATTTTTTTTTAGTTCATCTTTATGGCGGGTTGATGACAGATTCCCTCTTTTGTGCAACTATCTCCACAATCATTAATGAGGATTTAATAATGAAATTTATTCTGTCTATTTTACTTATGAGTATGGCTGTTTCCAGTTATGCAGAGAATAAAAATTTGCCTTCTTCCTGTAAATCTGTCCCAATAGAAGGCTCATCGCTAATGTTGACAGCAGAAAAACCAGGTTTGGTAATGATTCATAATGTTTCTAATAACGATTCATGGCTAACCCATCCAAGTTCTGAAGTGGGTGCAAGTGCTGGTTGGTCTAGTCGTTTACAGGCAGGCAACTGGTCTGCTTTAGCTTTGGACAAGAATGCTTTTGAATTAAACTGCATTGAATCAAAACCTGGACATGAGCAACAAATTCCTTGTAGTTCGATTATATCGGTATGCAAATGGTCAAAAGTTATTAAATCAGACAAAGAAAACGGCACGTTTTGGGCTGGTGAAAATATGAGTCTCTCTGCATTGATATCGCATTTAGAAGGACGTGGGTTCAAAATACCTAAATCCTAGAAGTCTAATCGACTGATAGTGCTAAACTCTCTTATATACTTTAAAAAAAGTGGTGACTGTGAATAAAAAAACAAAGGATCCTTTCTATAAAAGGGAACAAGAAAAATACGCGATGCCAATTCCAAGCCGTGAATTGATTATGTTGGTTCTGGAAGAATTTGGTCGGCCCATGAGCCGTCCTCAATTGCTAAGCAAGCTTGAGGTAGTAAACGAAGCGGAGCAAGAAGCCTTGGGTTTTCGTTTAAAAGCGATGCTGCGAGACGGCCAAATTATGCAAGACAGACGTGGGCGTTTTTGCTTATTGGGTCGGATTAATTTACAACGAGGCAGGGTGCAGGGCCATCCAGACGGCTTTGGTTTTTTCATCCCAGATGATGATTCTGATGACATGGTTTTGTCCGCTAAAGAAATGCGAACTGTGATGAATGGCGATTTAGTACTTGCCTATCAGGCTGGTGTTGATAGGCGCGGTAGGCCCGAAGGTAAAATACATGAGGTCATCGAACATGCAAACATGACCGTTGTCGGTCGTTTTTTTACAGACCACGGTGTTAGTTTTGTGATTCCTGATAACAAACGTCTGACACAGGATATCTCTATCCCTGTCGAGTTATCTGCAAATGCAAAAAACGGGCAAATGGTGTTGCTGGAATTAGTTGCTTTTCCATCCAAGCGTAATCAGGCTATAGGCAAGGTTATTCATATACTGGGTGAGCATATGGCCCCGGGCATGGAGATTGAGGTCGCTATTCATGCCCACAATATCCCCTCTGAGTGGCCAGATGATGTTAATGCAGAGGTTGGTAAAATCCCTCAATGCGTTACTGAGGAACAAATTAAAGGCCGTAGGGATTTACGCAATTTACCTTTTGTTACTATTGATGGAGATGACGCAAAAGATTTTGATGACGCGGTCTTTTGCTATGAAAAACCCAAGGGTGGTTACCAGCTCTATGTGGCCATTGCAGATGTTGGACATTATGTTGCTGTTGACTCTGCCTTAGATAAGGAAGCGGCACGCCGAGGAAATTCAGTTTATTTTCCTGGAGAAGTTGTACCGATGTTACCGGAGGCGCTATCTAATGGTATTTGTTCGCTTAATCCTCATGTAGATAGACTTTGTTTAGTTGCGGAGTTAGCAATTAATGCAGAAGGAAAAATAACTCGTTCGCAGTTTTACCGCGCAGTTTTTCATTCTCATGCTCGCCTAACCTATTCCCAGGTCGCTCAATGGCTGCAAGACGGAAAAAGTGATGCTGCACACATGGCTATTTGGCCAATGTTGCAATCACTACATACGCTTTATAATACTTTATTAGTAGCCCGCAAGACTCGTGGCGCAATGGATTTTGAAACCACTGAAACGCGCATTGAATTTGATGAAAATAGGAAAATTCAACGCATTGTTCCTGTGATACGTAACGATGCGCATCGTTTAATCGAAGAGTGTATGTTAGCCGCGAATGTTGCGACAGCAGGGTTTTTAGAAAAGGCAAAAATTCCAACACTTTATCGTGTACATGCTAGCCCCGATGAAGAAAAAATAGCAGCCTTGCGCCTTTTTCTAGGCGAATTAGGCCTGCAACTTGGCGGCGGCAAGAAGCCTCATACTAAAGACTATCAAAAAGTTTTAGCAAACCTAAAAGATAGACCAGAAAAACATTTGATAGAGACTGTGATGTTACGCTCGCTCAAACAAGCCCAATATATTGAAGAAAATGATGGCCATTTTGGTTTGGCTTATCCGGCTTATACTCACTTTACCTCGCCAATTAGGCGTTATCCAGATTTATTGATTCACCGTGCTATTGCTCATCTGATTGATAATCAAGAAGCAGACAACTTTGAGTATACCAAAGAAGACATGAATCGACTGGGTAAACATTCCTCCATGACTGAACGACGCGCTGATGAAGCAACGCGAGAAGTGGTTTCCTGGCTCAAATGTGAATACATGCAGGATAAACT
>JACCWL010000246.1 GCA_013697645.1 Tatlockia sp.
CTACAGTATCAACCAGTGCATCGGCCATCTGGCAAGCAACCGTTCGTTTCCAGATGAGACTGTAAATCTTGAATTGATCTGCTGTGAGAGCCTGCTGCACCATTTCTGGAGTCCGTTTAACGGACGTAGGACGAATCGCTTCATGGGCTTCCTGCGCATTTTTTGATTTGGTTTTATAAATCCGTGGGCTTTCTGGGCAGTTTTCTTTACCAAAACGCTCAGGGATAAAGGCGCGAATTTCTTCAATCGCTTCATTAGCTAAATTGACAGAATCAGTACGCATATAGGTTATAAGCCCCATGGTTCCTGAACCAATATCAATACCTTCATAGAGCTGTTGCGAAACCATCATGGTTTTACGTGCTGTGAACCCCAATTTCCGAGCTGCTTCCTGTTGCAGTGTAGAGGTGATAAAAGGCGCTGCTGGTTTTCGCTTGCGTTGTTTTTTTTCAATATTGCTAACAGTCAACTTGCCTTGGGCCTGCTTAATTAAATTATCTCTTATTTCATGAGCTTGGCCGGTTTCTGTTATTGTAAATTGCTGTAATTTTTCGTTTTGGTAATGCGTAAGCCTTGCTTCAAAAGCTGTTGAGTCATGCTGGCATTGAGCAATAATTCGCCAATATTCCTGACTAATGAAATTTTCAATTTCTTCTTCACGTTCAACGATAAGCCTCAAAGACGGGCTTTGAACACGCCCAGCAGAAAGTCCACGTCGAATTTTTTTCCAAAGCAAGGGCGAAAGATTAAAGCCGACCAGATAATCTAATGCGCGTCGTGCTTGCTGAGCATTCACTAAATCCATTGAAATAGTACGGGGATGATTAATCGCTTCTTGAATAGCTGATTTTGTGATCTCGTTAAAGAAAATGCGATGAACTTCTTTATCTTTCAATAAATTACGTTCTTTCATTAGTTCAAAAACGTGCCAAGAAATGGCTTCTCCTTCGCGATCCGGGTCAGTGGCCAGCAGGAGGGTATCTGCTTTTTTGAGGGCCTTTGCAATCGATTCAATATGACGAAGATTTTTTTCAATTGGACTATAAGTCATCTCGAATTGTTTATCGGGATTGACAGACCCTTTTCTTGGCGGAAGATCACGTACATGCCCGTAGGAGGCAAGTACTTCATAGTCCTTTCCCAGGTATTTTTGTATAGTTTTAGCTTTCGCGGGTGATTCCACGATAACCAAGTGCTTGCTCATAAAAACAACCTTCCTTTTCTAGCGGCTGTTGACATTTCTATTATGCTGGCGCCCAAGCCTTATTTCCGCGCTCCGTTTCTAACATACTGCATGTATGCGTTGTTACGGTGCTCAAAAATAAAGACTTGGGCACTCAGCCTAGCGAAATGTCGACAGCCCCTGCTATCATCTAAGTGCTCTGACCCACAAGGGAAACGGCAATATTAAGCTCAAGTTGAGCTAAAATATTTCCGTTCGTGAAATATTAGCATACTCACTCGAGCTATTACGCTATCAGTGTAATGGTAACTTGTCTTCCTTTTGGTATAGCACAAGATCAAGAAAAGCTAGTTGAGCAGCATTAAGATTATCTGAGAGTGCATTACGAATTGTCCATTTTGTTTCTTGTAAGGTCACAAAACGTGATTCTGAGAAAACTAATTGATTAATAATCAGTTCCATAGTTTCTGGTGACATAATACCCCAAAGCAATAGACGTGTTAAAAATTGATAACTAGCCTTGGTAAATTTTATTTTTTCATCGTTAGTAAATATTCGAATGGCAGTATCTTGCGGCGATTTTAATACGAGCGTTCGATTTTCTAGTGTTGATAAGTCAAAGAGCTCGGGTTCTGCCTGGCCTATTCCAGTCTCTGTGCTAGTTTCAGTAGTGCTTTCTTTCAGCTGAGATAAACTTTTTTCAAAAAAATTCATTAACATTTCAAACAAGCTATCTTTCATTATGAACACCTCATATAACCACCGGGTACCGCTGTGATAGCGCCCTGTAATTCTAATGTAGCCAAGCCACAGGCTACCTCTTGCACATCTAAACCGCTTCGAAAAATAATCTGGTCAACCGTAGTAATTTCAAATCCAATGCACTTTACTAGGTTTTTATTGTCCCTGGCAAGGGTTCCTGCTTTATTAGTTTTCACCAATGTTTGACTCTCTAGTCCCAGCTCCTCCATGATCTCTTGACTTGAGGTAACCAGCTTCGCCCCTTGCTGGAGAAGATAGTGGCACCCACGTGCTTGTGGGTTATGAATGGAGCTAGGTACAGCAAAAACGTCGCGATTTTGCTCCAAAGCCAAACGGGCAGTAATTAAAGATCCACTGCGTATTGCTGCCTCAACAACCAATGTGATCAACGATAAGCCACTTATTATACGATTTCTACGGGGAAAATGTCCAGCCCTTGGACCAGTTTTTAATGGAAACTCCGTAATTATCAGACCGTTTTGACATATTTTGTCTGCTAATTCACGGTTCTGGCGAGGGTAAATGTAATCAATGCCTGTACCCATTACTGCAATAGTTTTACCCCTAGCATCCAGGCAACCCTGATGGGCTTTGGAGTCTATCCCTAAGGCTAGGCCACTAATGATAGTGACTTGGTTTGCAGCTAGTTCAAAAGCAAAGCGTTTGGAGGTTTCAGCGCCTGTAATAGATGGATTTCGGCTGCCAACGATTGCAACCGCTTTCTGTTGCAGGCAAGACAAATCACCCTGAGCATAAAGGACGGCAGGTGGATCATAAATTTGCTTAAGTAATTCCGGATAATTTGGATCTGCCCAGGTTAATAAATGATGATTATCTTTTTCTTGCCAACGTAAATCCGCTTCGACATTCTTAAGCTCAAAATTCTTGATGGAATAGGCCATTTGCGTTGGAAGACCTGCTTGTTGAAGTTGCTCTGAATTTAATTTAAACATTTCTTTAAGTTCGGGCCAGCGTTTTAATAATTTTAGTATGGTGCGGGGACCAATTTGGCCAATTCTATTGAGGGCAAGAAGGTAATAATTGTTATCCATTTTCCATAATCCGTATCCATTCTGCACCTACCGATTTTTTCCACTTCTAGCGCGAACTAGCTTCGGTATCTTGCAGCTTTGCGAGGTATTGGCGATAATACCAGCATTATTCACAAAAAAAAATATCTTATGACTCTTCGTAAAATTATTTATCTCCCCGATGCCAGGCTACGACAAGTATCAAAACCTGTTGAGCATTTTGATGACGCACTGCAAACCTTAATAGACGATATGTTTGAAACCATGTATCACGCAAAAGGCGTGGGGCTTGCAGCACCGCAGATAGGAATAAATCTGCGTTTATCAGTCATTGATGTAACTGGCGATAAAAAAGAGCAATTAGTTTTAATCAACCCAGAAATTATTGCGAGTGAAGGTGAGTTTGAGTACGAGGAAGGTTGTTTATCCGTACCTGGGGCTTATGATAAGGTTATACGTGCCGAAAAAGTGACCATACGTGCTACGGATAGGTTCGGTAAGGTTTATGAAAAGAATGGTGAAGGCGTATTAGGCGAATGTTTCCAACATGAGATTGATCATCTTAATGGAAAATTGTTTGTCGATTTACTATCTCCTTTAAAGCGGGCGATAGCCCGACGCAAGCTTGACAAGTATAAGCGCCAGAATTTGCGAAAACTATGAGAATTATTTTTGCCGGCACCCCGGAATTTGCTCTGCCTTGTCTTGATGCCTTAATTGCCTCCCATCAGCTGATTGCACTTTATACTCAGCCTGATAGGCCAGCAGGCCGAGGTCGTAAATTACAATTTTCGCCGGTGAAAAACTGGGCCTTGGCCCATCAGTTAGCAGTTTATCAACCTGAGAATTTTAAAAGCGAGGAAGCTGTTGCAGAACTGGCGAGTCTTAAGCCCGATATTCTGGTGGTCATAGCCTACGGTCTTATTTTGCCTAAAAAAGTACTTACCATACCAGCTCTGGGTTGTGTTAACGTCCATGCCTCTCTTCTGCCACGCTGGCGTGGCGCTTCGCCTATACAACAGGCAATCTTGCATGGTGATAAAGAGACTGGATTAAGCATCATGCGAATGGATGAAGGCATGGATACAGGCGATGTGTTAGCCGAGGCTCGTTGCCCTATCTATGCCAATGATAATGCCGGAAGCTTACATGATAGACTTGCGCAATTGGCAGCAGAGCCTTTGCTTTCTACACTGGATGCTTTGGCTAAAGGACAAGCAAAATCTAAACAACAGGACAATAGTCAAGCTAGCTATGCTTCTAAAATTAAAAAAGAAGATGCAGCGATTGATTGGCATAAGAGTGCCGTGGAAATCGATCAACAAATTCGTGCGTTTAACCCCTGGCCTGTAGCTTATACTCAGATTGGTGATGAGCTACTGCGCATTCATCGCGCCACTATTGTTAATAGCACTTTTTCAGCAGCTCCCGGCACGATTATTTCGCTTGATAAAAAAGGGATGTTAGTTGCAACCGGAGCACATGCATTAATGGTTGAAACTCTCCAATTTCCTGGAGGCAAAGCGATGAATGTGGCTGATTGGTTAAATGCTGGACGTTCACAACTACAAGTTAAGTTGGTTTTTAAATGAAAAAAAATGAGCGCTTAGAAGCCTTAGAAATTCTAGTAAAACTATTTGAGGATAATATTCCCCTCACACATTTAATGCCTGCATCAAAGGATTTAACGCCTTTTACAAAGGAAATTTGTTTCGGAGTTTGCCGCCATTACTATCGGTTAGAAGCCTTAGCCAATAGCCTAATGAAGAAGCGCCCTAAAGAACTTGAGGTATGGCTGATTGTGATTATGGGTCTTTATCAATTACATTTTATGAAAAAGCCAGACTATGCAGTTGTAAAAGAAACAGTTGCTTTGCTTGATCCCTTAAAAAAAACCTGGGCTAAAGGTTTGGTGAACGCGGTTTTAAGGGGTTTTTGCCGAGAACAGGCGACTCATTTAGCCAGGGTAGAAAAAACAGATGATTTCATTTATGGTCATCCTTCCTGGTTTATAAAACGCCTACAAAGCGATTGGCCTTTGGATTGGCAAACTATATTAATGGCTAATGATAGCCATCCTCCAATGAGTTTACGTGTTAATCGTCGCCAAATGCAGCGAGAAAATTATTTACAACGATTAGAGCAAGCAGGCATTAAAGCCATTGTGCATCCTTTTTCTGCAGACGGGCTTCGGCTTTTACAGCCCTGCAGCGTTCATGAATTACCGGGGTTTACTAAAGGTGATATTTCAGTACAGGAC
>JACCWL010000258.1 GCA_013697645.1 Tatlockia sp.
GCTCCCAACGGCTTTTAATTTCGGTTGCCATAAAGAGGAACCCACCTTCATAGTTGAAACAGTGACTATGGGAGAGCCCTGGCTTTTCAAATATTGCGTTACCATGCGTGCTTTAAAATATTTCCAGCCGAAAATCAGGCTGAATAATATTGCCACAAGAACTAACATGATGATCATTTGTTTTTTCAAGAAAATCTCTCTCTTAAAAGACAAAATAAAATTTATTCAGATAATTATATTTATCTGACCAACTTAGCACAAACTGGCGCTGTTGACATCTCGCTTGGCTTGGGCGCCAGCATAGACATTTCGCTAGGCTTGGGCGCCAGCCTAGTAGAAATGTCACAGCGCTCACTATAAGCATTGTTTTACACACCAAGGCTTATGCCACCATCCGCCGCCCAAAGCTTGGAACAAAGCCGCTGTATCTGCATAGCGCAGTGCTTGAGCCTTTATCCGATTTATCCTCGTTTGTTCATATTGTTGCTGTGTATTTAACAAATCAATATAACTTGCTCCCCCTAGGCGGTACTGTTCCATAGTCAGTTTTAGCGCTTGGCTAGCAGAAGATTCAGCAAGGACTTGAGCTTTAAGTGCACGAGCGTCCGTCTCTAAGGCGCGTAAAACATCAGCAACACTTTGAAAGGCTTGGAGAACAGTCTGGCGATATTTTGCTTCAGCCTCTTGATAAGCAGCAATGTTTGCACGTCTTTGTGCAAGCAATGCTCCTCCACGAAACACAGGCTGGGTAGCTTGTGCCATAATCGACCAAACCGAATTTGCCGGAGAAAATAAACCTCCGAGTGAGGTACTCACAAAACCATAGGAACCGGTTAACTCAATTTGCGGAAATAAATTGGCAGTAGCAACTCCTATTAGCGCACAAGCTTCATGCATTTTGGCCTCCGCAGCCCTTACATCTGGTCGTTGACGAACGAGATTAGAGGGCAAACTTACCGGTATTTCAACAGGGAGTTTTAATTTATTCAAATCAAGTTTTGGCAGTGCTTGGTTCGGGAAAGCCCCTACTAAAGCAGACAATGCATGCTTATTTCTGGATAAACTCTTTTCAAGGGGCGGCAGGGTTGCTCTGGTTTGCTCAAGTAGGGTTTGTTGAATCAAAACACTAGCTTTTGAAACAGCACCTAACTCAAATTGTTTTAGCAAGATGTTATAGAGATATTGTTGTTCCTTGACTAATTGAACAGTTACTTCAAGTTGTGACTGGTCAGATGCAACAGCAACCGCCGTTGTTACTATATTTGACGTTAAAGTAAGATAGGTGGCAATCACTTGGAATTGCTGATAATCAACCTTTGCAGCATATGATTCAATCTGCCGTCTAGCAGCGCCCCAAACATCTAGAGTATAAGAGGCATTGACTGAGGCATTGAAAAGATTAAAGGTAATGGCATCAGGCCCTCTATTACCACCAATACCACCAATACCACCAATACCACCAATACCACTATTACCAATATTACCAATATTATTACCACCACCGCCTTGCATGCTAGCTATAGTAAAACGCTGACGTTTAGCGCTGAAGGAGGCATCAATTGCCGGATACAATAAGTTGCCAACTTGTACATTATAATTTTCTTGCGCCACGCGAAGTGCTGCAGTTGCGGCAGCGATATTAGGGCTGCAGGCCAATCCTCTGCGAATTAATTTGTTAATCGAAGGAGAACGGAATAATTCCCACCACAATAGAGGAACATCTTTATCCTTGAGAAATACTTGTGCCTCTCCGCCTGGGGCAGAAGAGTGAGCAGTTTTTGCGGGTAAGTGTGGGGATTCTTCGTAACCTTTTACCCGGGGTGCGATGGGCTTATGGAAATTAGGACCTAGCATACAAGCTGATAGAAACACAGTTAGTAAAATTACAATTGCAGCGCTAGTTCGGTGCCCAATCATCCACATTATACAATCCCTTGTGCTTTATATTAAATCAAATGGTTAGGGCTATTTAGATTTCAATACTAACTCTAGTGGTGAACAATTTTTCCCAATTTTCCCATAGAAAAGATCAGATACTGCATATCCGACTATAACAGCTAATTGCCCATTCACAAACAATAGCGGAATAGATCCTCGCAGCCAGGGAGGAACCTGCCATTTTTGCAGCAATTTTTTTAAGTGTTTGATTTGTCCATGCCATTTAAATAATTCACCACCTTGGCGAAAACGAATCTCAATCGGACCGGGCGTAGAAAGTAGGAAACCTTCTACTGCTTCCTTGACTACTAATTTCCCCAAATTTTTTAGATCTAGGGGTTCTGGAAAGTGCGGCCAATTAATAGGGGGAAAAATTTCCTCTTCTTCGGCTTGCGAAAGGTATAACCTTTGCTGATAACGTCTTACCGAAAAGCCCTTCCAGATAACTTCGGGACTCGCATCCTTTCTTGCCTGTATTACTTCAGTAAGCAGTCGATTGAAACTAAGTGTATCAGGTATTTTTACTTTGTTTGATTTAAACCAGTATCGTAAAACATTGCTAATTCGTGCCGAGTTCAAGGTCGATAAAGAAGCTAGAGGTAAAGTGGTAGAAACTGCGTTTAGTGTTGGGCAATCAATTTTCGCTAAAGCTTCCAAATTGCTTTGCGCCTGTTGGCAATGATTCGTTGTCCGAACTAAGTTATTGACCACAGCCGGCCAACGATCGCGAATCAAAGGTAAGACCTGATGCCTTAAATAATTTCTGGAAAAAGACGTATTCTGATTGGATTCATCGTCAACCCACTCAAGCTTATGAATTTGGGCGTATTTTTCTAGATCTTGGCGGGAAAATTCTAAAAAAGGTCTTAGTAGATTTGCCTGGTCAAATTCTTTTTGGGCAGCCATTGCTGCGAGCCCATCAATCCCTGTGCCGCGAAAAAGCTGCAAAAGCAAAGTTTCTGCCTGATCATCCAAATGATGCGCTAAGATTAAGCAATCTTTTGAAGCAAGCAAAGAAGCAAAGGCTTCGTAGCGAACCTTTCTGGCTTCTTCTTCAAGATTAGTCTGCTTTGCTAACACTACTTGCTTTACTATTAGACGAATACCTAAATCATTGCAGACTTGTTGGCAATGATTTTGCCAATTCAAAGCATTGGCACTGAGACCATGGTTAATATGTACAGCTAATAATTTTTTAACTAAAGCAGGCTGGGCTGCTAAATGATGTAACAATACCGTCGAATCCAAGCCACCGCTATAGCCAACGAACAGTCTATCATATTGGCCTAAGTGCTCTAACCAATAAGCACTTAATCTAATCACAGTACATGCTCAGCCCCACAAGCGGAACGGCTATTAGGCTCATGTACTATCCCCCACCTATTACTAATCACAAGCCCCCATCGCCATGAATTTCTCATAACGTAGCCGTAAAAGTTCATCCATTGATAAACTTTTTAATACTCGTAATTCATCAATGAAAATATTTTTTAAGCGGGAAGTCATGTCCTCTACATTACGATGAGCACCGCCTAAGGGTTCTTTGATGATTTGATCAATCAAACCCAATTCAAAGATTTTATCAGCAGTTATTCCCATAGCTCTAGCTGCTTCGCTGGCTTTAGCTGGATCTTTCCATAAAATTGAAGCACAGCCTTCAGGAGAAATAACAGAGTAGATTCCGTATTGCAGCATCAGCACTCTATCACCTACTCCAATAGCTAAAGCGCCTCCTGAACCGGCCTCGCCTGTCACAGTGCAAATCACTTGGGTTCTCAA
The DNA here is from genome assembly GCA_013697645.1 of Tatlockia sp. Taxonomy (GTDB): domain Bacteria; phylum Pseudomonadota; class Gammaproteobacteria; order Legionellales; family Legionellaceae; genus Tatlockia. Next base: position 3,718 of record JACCWL010000258.1, read on the forward strand.
TTTTGCCATCTCGAGCAAATTTCTGGCAATGGCTTCGGATTGATTACGTTCTTCTGCGCCTATGCCAGGGTATGCGCCAGCAGTGTCAATAAAAGTAAAAATAGGAATTCCGAATTTTTCTGCCATCTTCATTAAGCGTAAAGCCTTTCGGTATTCTTCAGGACGTGCCATACCAAAGTTGCGATAAACTTTCTCTTTCGTCCGCTTGCCCTTTTGGTGGCCAAGAATCATCACAGGTTCACCATTTAAACGAGCAAGCCCACCAATAATAGCGGGAGCACTCGAATAATGCCTGTCACCGTGTAATTCTTGAAAATCGGTGAAGATATTGTCGATATAATCCGTAGTTTGTGGACGAAGCGGATGCCTTGCCATCTGCGCGACCTGCCAAGGCTCCAGATTAGAAAAAATATGGGCAGTTAATTCTTCTGATTTCGATTCAAGACGGGCGATTTCTTCACTCAAATTGACTTCATTATCGCTACCTACCATGCGTAGCGCTTGAATTTTTTGATTCAACTCTTCGATGGGTTGCTCATAATCAAGAAATTGTCGACTCATTCACTTACTCGTTGGCGAAATAATTTTGATGCGCTATGATAACCGCAACTGCTTTTGTGCGCTAGCTTTAGCATCATAATGAGATCTGCTTGTGTTCTTAAATACCCTATTAATGTCTAAAGATGACTGTCATTTGCAGACTAATCGCATTGATATCTGGGAATTCCCCTTAGATAAGCAGCCATTAAAAGCAAATTCGCTTCTTAATGAAGCTGAAACAGCACGAGCTTCCCGCTATCATTTTGATCGTCATAGACGTCGTTTTACCGTTGCGCGCTCTATGTTGCGCCTAATTCTTGGGCGCTATGTTCAACAAGACCCAAAGGAATTGACTTTTCATTATAAGGAACATGGGAAACCCGAAATTAACGCACAATCACTTGAGTTCAATCTTAGCCATTCTGCTGATTTAGCCTTATTGGCTGTTGGGCAACTCTTCCCTTTAGGTATTGACTTGGAATTTTTTTCGGCTCGTCCCTATGAGGGAATTGCTAAGCATTCATTTTCAGAAGAGGAATTAAATTCTTTTTTAGCCTTGCCGAATTATCTAAAACCGCAGGTTTTTTTTCACATTTGGGCACAAAAAGAGGCCTTTATAAAAGCCTGCGGCCTTGGGCTTTCCTATCCATTAAAACGTTTCACTGTTCCCATATTCTCACCAGCAAATGAACTTATATATGATCAAGTCCAGCAAAACGAGTGGTTACTGAACTCGTTTATGCCCACTGTGGCCTGTAGTGCAGCGCTTTGCCGTGATCCCGAAGTAAAGATCATTCGCTATGTTCGTGTTAATCCTGATGAACTTTTTATCCAGACAAAAGCATACTGAATTAATTTAATATTTTGTGAATCTATCAGCATAACCTGGCTTGAAACTCTAAAACAGGGAACATCTTTCTTTCTTTTTATTCCTGATATATCCTGAATTCTGTTAGTCAAAAATTTTTGACCTAACAAAATATCTATTTCAAGGGATTTTTTTTCAAAAGGACATTCTATGACAGCAGCAAAATCAAGCTTAAAACAGCGTGAAGCCGAACTCAGACGCAATTGGGGCTGGCTCTTAGGCCTAGGCATTTTCTTTGTTATTTTAGGCTGTATAGGTTTAGGGATGGTGGTTGGTTTAACCCTTGCCTCCATGCTCTTTCTTGGTGTTTTACTTATTATTGCGGGATGCTCGCAATTTGTGGATGTTTTTAAAGCGAAAGAATGGGATGGTGTTACCTGGCATGCTTTCGTTGCAGCCTTATATATTATTGGGGGGTGTCTTGTTATTTATGATCCCTTTCTAGCCTCAGCAATCATTACAGCCTTATTAGCGGGTGTGCTTATCATTATTGGCCTCACACGCTTTTTCATGGTGCTTCAACTTAAAGAATCAGCAGGAAAGATTTGGTTATTGCTTGCTGGTCTAATAGCAATCGCTTTAGGAGTTATGATCCTAACGCAGTGGCCAATTTCTGGATTATGGGTAATAGGCTTGTTCATTGCCATTGAAATGTTCGTCGATGGCTGGGCATATATATTCCTAGCCTTGGGCCTACGTCGCAAAATCTAATTTTCGCATCAGGCCCTGAGGAGGCGATGTTGCCCCTCCTCAGAGCCTGTATTTTTGGTATACTGCCCCCCAAAAGCTAACCAATTTAAGCCCGATGAAACAATTTAGTTCCTTACAATTAAAGTTACTCCATCTACTGTCTGATGGAACTTGTCATAGTGGCAATCGAATTGGCGAACAGTTAGGGGTGTCACGCACAGCAGTTTGGAAACATATAAGTCAGTTAGCTGAATTAGGCTTAGCCATCAAGCGAATACCACAGCAAGGTTACCAGCTTAGACAACCTATGATACCCCTTGATGAACAGTTAATCCGACAGCATTTAGTAAGCAAGCAATATAATAAAACCGTCAATTTTCATCTCTTTGCTGAGCTAGGCTCTACTAATCTCTATTTAAAAGAATTAGCAGCCAACTCAGCAATTAACCTCTGTTGTGCTGAAAAACAAACGCATGGTCGAGGTCGGTTTGGGCGACGCTGGCTCTCCCCATTCGGTGAAAATATATATTTTTCAAGCCGTTGGGATTTAAATTGCTGTTTATCAAGCTTATCTGGCTTGAGTCTTATTGTTGGCCTATCCATTTTAGCCAGTCTACGGGATAGTGATATTCAACAAGATCTAGGGATTAAATGGCCAAATGATATCTTGTGGAAAAACAAGAAGTTATGCGGCATCCTTATTGAAATAATCGCAGAAACCAATAGTTGTGCACAGGTAATTATTGGCATTGGGCTGAATGTAAATACAGCAACCCATGAACAACCCCTTGTTGATGTCCCCTGGTGCTCTTTAAATGAAATCACTGGCAACTATTTTGATCGGAATAAAATTCTTGCCGATTTAATCTTTCAGTTAGATAACTATCTCGAGAAGTTTCTGCAAAGCGGTTTTACAGCCTTTACTGAGGAATGGCGGAAATTAGACTATTTAGATGGCCAATTTCTCAAGGTTTCACAACCAACGGGCTTTATAAGCGGGTATGCATGCGGCGTCAACCACCATGGTCAGCTCTGTCTTCGCAATGAACAAGATGTAATGCATTATTTATCATCTGGCGATACGTCATTGAGTATTAAGTGAATGTCTTCTGAACAAAAGTTAATCGAAGAACCTTGATTACATTAGCGCTGCATGAAGGCTACCCTGTTTTTATTGGTTTCTTGTGAAGCATGGAATCTTTGAGTTTTAGGTAGGTTTTTAGAGAGATGATTAAAATCAGAGGGGTTTTTGAGTTTTGTCCCGATTTTGAACCTCCTGTTCAACTCGGGACGGAACGACTGCGGATATAAAATCCGGTTTGCTACTATACTTGTTCTTCTGTGTCAGGTGATTCTTTTTCTTGTTGGATGCGTAAATATATTTCTTCACGATGTACAGAAACATCTTTCGGTGCATTAATACCTAATCGCACCTGATTTCCCTTTACACCTAAAACAGTAATATTTACATCATCACCAATGATTAAAGTTTCACCAATACGCCGAGTTAAAATTAACATGAGAAAATCTCCCTTCTACAAGACAGTCACCCTCTATTCCATAGAAAACATCCATGGTGCCCTTGATGACTACACTTTGTTTAGCATTATTACATTTAATTAGCTTACATTGGTAAGTCTACACAACCTTTCTTAACGGAATATTAAGAAAAATTTTAATTTTCCCGTTTTCCAGCTTTAAATTTCAAAGTTAGAATGAATAGGGGAAGGTAAGCAATCAACATAGCCAAACTACCGTTGATTAAATCAAATCCGACCGCTAATGCCATAGGAAATAACCACAGCAAATTTATAATCAATATACCCAAGGTAACTGGTAGATGATTACCGTAATAGCGTGAGGCATGTTGATATGCATGACTGCGGTGCGCTTCAAAGAAAACCTCTCCCCGCATTCCACGGAGCAACAATGTTACAGTAGCATCGACAATAAAGACACCTAAAAGTATCATCCAAGCCCAAAATAAATTAGCTTTCATTATGGCAGCTTGAATTGACAAGATACCTAAAACCAATCCTAAGAAGCCAGATCCTGCATCGCCCATAAAAATTTTAGCTGGAGGGAAATTCCAAAATAAAAATCCCGCAACAGATACAGCCAGGCTAAGTGGTAAAATCGCAGCGCTATACATTCCCGAAAGATAGTAAAGTACCACTCCTCCCAAACAAACGGTTATAGCTTCAACTGCAGCTAGACCATCTATCCCGTCCATAAAATTGTACAAATTTAACAACCAAACCAAATAGAAAACAGCCAAAATGTTAGCAGTTAATCCGGCTGCCAAGGTCCAATAAAACAGTGTTATGCTTGGCATACCGCCTAAACTATATAAGGCAAAACTACTGGCTATAAAATGTCCTATCAAACGCCATTTTACTGGAATACCGTTGCGATCATCTAAAAATCCAATAAGCGCTATTAAAAAACCAGCTACTAATAAAGCAACAGCTAGGGTGAAACTGAGAAATTGGCTCTCTAGTAAAAACAATACTGAAATCAAAAAACAGAAAACAAATGACAATCCCCCACCACGAGGGGTAGGACTGACATGCGAACTACGATGATTCGGAATATCAAGCATCTTAGCTACAAAGGCATAGCGACGAAGAACCCAAGTCAGACTACAGGATAAGCTAAAGATTAATAAATAATATAACCAACCCATAGAGAATCGCTAAAAAATCATCAGATTATATGATAATTTCCAGGGTGTGTCGCTAATTTTTATGAAATAAATTCTAAGAAATTTCCCAGAATACAACAAGAGGGCATTACTTGGGGCTGATGAGATTAGACTAGTAGAAATCTCCCCAGCCCCAAATATTTTTATTTTAATGATGAACAATTAATGATATCTTAAACAAAAAATTTCATAATAATAAAGCATGAAGCAACTTACAGAATTAAACTCTTGGATAGCTCTCGAAAAACATTCTAATTACCTCCGTCTTAACCCTTTTAATAGTTTTATTAAAAACTCAGACTCGCATAAAGCGCAACTGGAATTGCACTCAGAAGGCATATCTATTGATTTCACCCAACAACGAGTCAACGAAACGACAATTGAATTACTAATCAAGTTGGCAAACGAGCAATCCATTAAAGAGAAAATTGCGGCACTGATTCAAGGTGAAAAAGTCAATACAAGCGAAAATAGAGCTGCTTTACATACAGCACTTCGTACCTTTAAAAAAGAGCCTCTTATAGTCGATGGCCACGATATTATTCCTGATATTTTAGAGACACGGGAAAAAATGGAATCAATCTCTAAGCAAATTAGAGCTGGGCTTTGGCTTGGATATTCAGGGCTTCCCATCAAAGACATTGTAAATATTGGAATTGGCGGTTCTGATTTCGGGCCTCGTTTTTGTGTTAATGCTTTGGCTAATTATACTCATCCCGATTTGAACTTCCATTTTGTTTCAGATGCTGACCCTCTTGCGTTTGAAAACACAGTGTCGCGCTTAAAACCGGAAACCACTCTTTTTATTGTTTCTTCAAAATCCTTTACCACCAAAGAAACCTTATATAACACTCAAAAAGCCTATGCATGGCTTGGCAATGAACAAAATATAGACAAACACTTTATTGCTGTCACTGCAAACCTTGAAAAAGCTAAGTTGTTCGGTATTAAAAATGTGCTACCTATATGGGATTGGGTTGGTGGAAGATACTCTCTCTGTTCAGCTATTAATTTAATTACTTGCATAGCCATAGGTTATGAGCATTTTACCCAACTCCTCGCTGGCGCCAACTCGATGGATGAACATTTTGCCAGTAAAGAAATAGATGAGAACATGCCGGTTATCATGGCGCTCATAGGTCTATGGAATATCAATTTTTTACATATTCCCAGTTTATTATTTTTAGTTTATGCAAAACAGTTAGAACTCCTCGTACCTTACATCCAGCAATTAGACATGGAATCAAACGGCAAATCGCTTGATTTCTTGGGACGATCTGTGAACTATTCTACAGGACCCATCGTTTGGGGTGGCTTAGGCAATCAAGCTCAACATAGTTATTATCAATTACTTTGCCAAGGCACTCATAAAATCGCAGTAGAATTTATCTCCACAAAAGAATTTAACAATGAACTTATCAATAATTTTTGTACGGCCAAAATTGATGTTTTAAGCAAGGGAATAAATTCGGTTGATAATCCTAACGGTTATATTCCTGGAGGGATACCCATTAGCCACATTAGCTTAAATTCTAGCTCACCCTTCTGTTTAGGCGCTTTAATCGCTTTATATGAACATAAGGTCTATGTTCAAAGCGCCATTTGGAATATCAATCCCTTTGATCAACCTGGTGTTGAAAGTGCTAAACGTCAAAAATCAAAAGTCACAAATCTAGTTGATCAGATACAACTTGTTGATCAGTAACTGTTACCTTGATTAAGCGTAGGCTGGTTAGCGCGCAGCGATAAGCAGGAACTCAGATAATAGCTGATTCTGATAACCTGGTTATCGCTGTCGCGCTAACCAGGCTACAAATAGCACAGAGAAGTCTTTTATACTTTACTAATCAAAATTAGCTGGATTAGAGATTAGCTTTGTTTATCTTCAAAGGGTTATTTTCATTCTTAGAGTCAAGAATTCTTATTTTGTCTATAAAACATTTGGTTTCACCGCGCCAAGGCATCACAATGAGATCGCAATGATAACTAATAATAACGTGGCTATTATTTTGCATCGCCATCAAAGCCTGCTCCACAAGCGAGGATTTGAATTGCCCTAAAGTAAAAAAGAAGGAGCGACCTGTAACTCCACTAGCATCCTCAAGCCCACCTCTAATCAACTCGCCTTCATAAGTTCCCCAATATTTGCCTTCTTTGGCTACTTTGACAATGACTCCGGATTTTTCACCAGATTTAACTTTCCAACATCCTGGCAATAAACCTATGCTTATCAAAAGTAGTAAAGATATCCATTTTCTCACCGGAAACTCCTCAATTTTAATTATCTCGAATAAAGGAGCAGATTATCTTGTCACTTAGATTTCGTCAAATAAATCGAGGTAGCGCACTCCTTTTAAGTGCACTTTGAAACTTAAGCTCTGGCTTGAAATAGCTTAATCTTAAAGATTTTTTCTTTTTGAATTTAAACTAGTAACCATTTCCGTTAGTATTACAGTCTTCAATAAAATAATAATAAAAACTATGTCTATCAGATTCTTATTCCTATTATTCTTTACTAACGTCGCAATCGCTTCGCCATGGTTTACTGGTCCATTATTAGCCCCAGCTGGAAGAACTATACCTCCGGGTCATTTCAATTTCGAACCTTACGGCTTTTATACAGAATACGCCAAACCCCCATCTTTTCGAAATATTGAAACAACTCCAATTTTATCTGCTGGAATTACAAACTTTCTGGATGTGCAAGCATTAATGCCTTTTGACTACAGTTGGATAAAATCACAGCAAACACATGGCGGCGGTATTGGTGATTTTAATATTGGTTTAGGTTTGCAAGCATTGAGACAAAAGGCAGGTACTTGGTATCCTGATTTACGCATCCTTTTACAAGAAGTGATTCCGACCGGACGTTTTGAAAACTTAAATCCTCTTAAACAAGGTACTGACCAAACTGGCTCCGGCTCATATCAAACGGTAGTTAGCTTTAATTTTCAAAAACTATACACCTTCGAAAATGAGCATTACATACGTTCACGTCTAAGTCTTTCTAATACAATTGCTCGTCCTGTCTTTGTCGAAGGGCTCAATACTTATGGCGGCAATCCATTCACAGAAGGAACTGTGCGCCCTGGAAAAAGTTATGCTGTAGATTTAGCTTCTGAATATACCCTCACGCAACATTGGGTTCTGGTTATGGAAGGTTTATATGTTCATAACAATTCAACCACTTTTCAGGGGAATCCTGGAGTTTTAGCTGATGGAACGATTGGATCTGTAGGTGGCCCACACTCAGATGTGGCTTCATTAGCACCGGCTGTTGAATATAATTTTTCTTCAAACCTGGGCATCATTGGTGGAGTTTGGTTTACGGTAACTGGCCCGCGCGCTGAAAAGTTTATAGCTACTACTATTGCGGTCAACTATTATTTTCCTAAATAGGGCTCGACATTTCGTACCCGTACATCCCAACGTCTGGCCAGGGGCCCGACCTACATGACTAGAGCGGTGGAGCCTCATTTAAAAAAGCGTTCAATGCCTCGTTCACTGATTTTTGAGGCTTCCAGTCGAGCAATTCTTTTGTTTTGCTCGTATTAATTAGCAAAGAAGCGCATAAGCGCTCATAAATATCTTTTTGCCCCAGCATAGTTGCCGCCCATTTTAATGCAATTTGGGGGATTGGTAGCAAACGAGCAGGCTTATTGATGAGATGGCCAATCCTTCGCAGTAAATCGGTTGTTGATAAATCTTCATCATCACTCACTAAGAAAATTTGATTAGTTGCACGTGGATTACTTATACAGGCGATGATAAGACTGTTTAAATTTTCTATTGATACAAAACTTCGCTTATTGTTGATTGCGCCTAGGGGTAGCGGAAGCCCTTTTTGCAACCAGAGAAGCAGGCGTTGAAAATTCCCTTTGGCACCTTGTCCATAGATTAAGGGCGGGCGGATTATCACCACTTCTATACCCGTTTTACTCGCCAACTCTTGCAATCCCTGCTCTGCTTCGTATTTAGAAATCGCATAGGGATCTTTAGGGTTGGGTAAATCATCTGCAGAAAAAGCTTGATGGGCGGGAGTTGATTTGCCATTAACACCAATTGAACTGATAAAAATAAAACGCTTCACACCCAAACTTGCAGCTTGCCTTGCTAAATTCAGAGTACCTCTTACATTAATTTTTCTGAATTCCTCTAGGGGATTTTTTGCTTTTTCATTCAAAATATGAGCTCGAGCAGCGGCATGAATCACAACCTCTGTTCCCTCTAGTGCATCACGCCAATTAGTTTGCTCAGAAAGATTAAAGGGCGCGAAAACTGAAATCCCTGGCTTAAATTCTTCTGTTCCCTGCACTCTCAGTGCAATTCTTAAAGAAAGATCTTCATGATTAACTAGTTGTTTCAGCAATTGCCTTCCTACAAAACCAGTAGCACCAGTCAGTAAAATTTGCATCGCTTTCCCCTTTTATTTGCCAGCAACTGTGCGATAGAGCTTTTCATATTCCATAACCATCCTGTCGGCAGTAAAGAGCTCCCAATAACGTGCAGCGGCGCGCGCGCCCATTGCTTCTCTTTTGGCAGGATTATCCCAAAGATCTTGCATAGCATTACGAAGCGCTGGAGGATCATTGGGCGGAACGACAATTCCAGTTTCCTGGTCAATATTAATATAAGTTGTACCCGTACCAATCTCTGCTGAGATTAAGGGTTTGCCAAACATAGCGCCTTCAAGCAAGGTCATGCCAAAGGCTTCCGTTCGCAAATGAGAGGGGAAAATTATCGCAAGAGCTAATTGTAAAAGGGCAACCTTATCTTCCTCGTTTAATTCGCCTAGAAAATGGATATTGGTCAATTTTAATTTTTTGGCCTTTGCTTTTAATTCTTCTTCGATAGGACCGGTGCCCACAATTAAGATAGGGAAAGAAGTGTTCACCGCCGCATCCAAGAGAATATCTAAGCCTTTGTAATATCGCATCACGCCAACAAAGAGAAAAAATTGTTTGCCATAAAGGTTCTGCCAATAAGCGAGTCTTTCATTTGAGGGTTTAGCGTAAGAGTCTTTATTTATCCCATTTGGAATAATAGCAATTTTATCTCGATAATCCTGCAAGACTTCGCTAGTTGCTAAATAATTGGGAGAGGTTGCTACAATTTTGTCGACACTGGTTAGGAAGCGCTTCATTATTGGGCGATAAAATTGGAGCAGATTTTTTTGGCGGAGAATATCGGATTGATAAGTGACAACAGAAGGTTTTTTAATCTGCCAAAATAAATGCAACATATCGGCAAAAGGCCAAGGGAACTGGTAATGAATTAGATCAGCCTCAGCCACAATTTTGCGAAAATCACGAATCAAGGAAAAGGAAATACCATTAGATGCCAAATTAAAATTTTCTTTATAGCGTATATTTTTACACCCTGAAAAGTCCATCACAGAGGGTATAGGGTTTTGCGAAAGTGATAAAACAGTATGCTCACAACTTGATTTGGGATGACAGGCGATTTGAGCAATGACTTGCGCTACTCCACCAAAGGTATCACTTAAAAAAGTCTTATAGACATGTAAGATTTTCATGGAATCAGAAACTCTCTTCTTAAAAATAAGAATAAATGCTCGACATACTATCATAAATTTTCTTGGCAAAGTTAGGGGCTATTGTCATTTCTACTAGTCTGGTCGCCAAGCCTTTATTTTCTGCGCTCCGTTACTCACATACTTAATGTATGCTGTGTTACGGTGCTCGAAAATAAAGGCTTGGGCACTCAGCCTAGCAAAATGTCCTCCTTTTACTACAATGCTCGCGCCCCTGCGCTCCGTTACACACATACTTAAATGTATGCTGCGTTACGGTGCTCAAAAAAACTAGAGCACGCAGTCTAGCGAAATCTCAACAGCCCCTATGAGTGTAAAAACTAAAAAAATATAGTCGCATAATGGAGTGGAATGGAGATATACTGTGCGAACGTTTATGAATTGGAAGGTTGCATGTCCTTAAAGGCCATGTATAACGAAGCTACAGGAAATTATGCTACTGCTGATCGTTTTGGCTCACTTAGCGATAGTCAATTAGCAGCGATAGCACAAATTAAAAAAGAGCATTTGGGTTTAAGACCTCACTATAAAGTGCTCGATTTTGGCGTTGGCAATGGTACCTTTCTTTCGAAATTGCGTGCCTGCATGCCAGAGGCTGATTTTACTGGTATCGATATTTCCAAAGAAATGCTCAATAAGGCCTGTAAGGTTTTACCTCTTACTCCAATTGAGGCTAGTGCAACTGAAGCAAGTCATTATCTGCCACACCATAGTCAAGATTTAGTACTTGCGCATTTTATCAATGCCTATATTCCAATCCACACTCTTTTTCATGAAGCAGATATTCTGACGCGAGCTAATGGCTATTTTTCACTCATAACCACGACCTATGAATCATTCCCTATTGCTCAACAGCATTTAGCTGATTTTATTGCTCAGGGTTCCATATTAAGCTCAGTCGTTGGCCATTATTATAAAGCGATGGTAAAAAATACGACTGTTGCTTCGGGTTTGGATGAACTTAAACATGTGTTTGCTCAGCATAAATTTGAGATAGTTCAGCACCAACGTTTGCGGATTCCCGTAACCTTATATGATATTGACGAACTGGCTCTCTTTGGTGTTGAAGGGACTTGGTTTTTAAATAGTATATCGATGAGGATGCTACCGAAAAATTTCTTATTACAGCGATTAAAACGCCTTTTTGGCCAAATTTTCACCTTCCCCTATCATGATACTCATATTATTGATGTAGTTTTAGCTAAAAAATAAAATTGGTTTACCTCATTTACTAATTTTTCATCCTTAATATAGTGTTAAGCTAGCTATGGTATAATCCCTCCTGAAGATTTTAATTTTGAGGATGTGAGATGAAGCAACGTACAGAAGAAAAGTTTGGTTGGGATTTTAGTGACAAGGTAATTGATCGAGCGATAAAGTCACTAACAAAATCTTATCACGCAAATGACATTAATTATGAAGCGCGCTCATACTTGTGCCAGGCTATGTATTACGGCTACAGGCATAACGAAATCCAACAACTTGTAGTTTCTGTGGATCAAGGAACACTCAGGAGAAAAACTACGCAGCATCTTTTATCTTCATCTTTATTAAATTAATAAAAGAGATAAACACACCTTTGCCTGAAGAATCCAATGATGATATTAGTAATGACACGACAGAGTTTAGTTGCTAAGTTCTAACAGTTTTTGAACACTGGTTAGTGCGCTAGCGATAACCAGGAGATTAGTTAGTGGATACCTGATACTACACCCGACCATAGACGTCTTTAAAGCGAACTATATCATCTTCGCCCATGTATTCGCCGCTTTGGACTTCGATCATAATCAATGGTGTTAAGCCAGGATTTTCCAAACGATGCTTGTGACCTGCAGGTACATAGGTTGATTCGTTGGTGCTCAGCAAAATTTCTCTATCCCCATTAATTACTTTTGCAATACCACTCACTACAATCCAATGCTCTGAACGGTGATAGTGCATCTGCAGACTTAGACTTGCACCTGGTCTCACTTCAATACGTTTTATTTTAAAACGTGCGCCCTCTTCCAACACCGTAAAAGTCCCCCAAGGACGATGAACTGTACGGTGAACTTTATGGGCTTCATGGCCTTTCTTTTTTAATTGACTATAAATTGATTTAATGTCCTGGGCTCTTGCTTTATCAGCAACTAAGAGTGCGTCAGGCGTATCGATAATGAAAAGGTTTTCAAGACCAACAGCTGCAATTAGACGATCGCTGCCGCGAATATAGCAGTTAGTCACATCATAGGTCAGTGTTTCACCTTCAATGCGATTTCCATTTGCATCAGAGTCAATTAAGTTGCCTAATGAGTTCCAAGAGCCGATATCAGACCATCCGATTTGGCAGGGGACAACCGCAACTTGTTTTGATTTTTCGATTAGGGCATAGTCAATCGAATCATCGGGAACCAAATCAAAGCTTGTAGCATCAAGCTCTAGTTGGGTAAAATCTTGACCTGTCGCCTTATAAGATTCTTCAATACAAGTTTTGGCTGCGCTCAAGATTTCTGGACAATATAGTTCTACTTCGCGTAAGACTGTCTTCACATTAAAGCAAAACATCCCTGAGTTCCAAACATAGCGTTTCGAATCTAAATATTCTTGCGCCTTTTCTAGAGAAGGCTTTTCTACGAATTTTATCACTTGATTGCCATCCGCTTCGATATAACCATAGCCAGTTTCTGGACTGTCTGGTTGAATACCAAAGGTAACTAGCTTGTCTTGTTGCGCTAATTTTATCGCTTCAGCAACTGCCACGGCAAAGGCTTTCTGATCGGAAATCAAGTGATCAGCAGGTAAAACCAGCATAAGAGTCTCCTCATCATGGTTTTCCTTAATTTGTAGGGCAGCGCTTATAATCGCAGCAGCAGTGTTGCGACCAAAAGGCTCAAGAATAAAAGTCATCTTTAAGCCAGTCTGATTCGCTTCTCGGTATTCATCTGCGGTTTTAAAAAATAATTCACGATTGGTCACTGTGAGAATTTCTTCAACACCGGGTAATTGAGCACCGCGCAGAAAGGTTTTCTGCAGCAGACTCTGACCATCTGAAAGCTTGATAAAGGGCTTGGGATGCAATTCACGCGAAACAGGCCAAAGTCTTGATCCTGCACCGCCACAAAGAATAATTGGTATCATACGCATAAAAAACCCTTATAAGAATAGCTCGTTTATAAACCTAAATTATCACGCTTAAATACTCGATCAGCTCGATAAGATGAACGCACTAAAGGACCTGATGCTACTTCAAAAAATCCTTTTTTCAAACCAATTTCTCTTAACTCGATAAATCGTTCTGGTGTTACATAACGTGCAACGGCTAAATGATTTTTGGTGGGTTGTAAATATTGGCCTAAGGTTAAAATGTCGACATTTTGTGCACGCAGTTCATCCATAGTTTGGATAATTTCTTCATCCATTTCTCCAAGGCCAAGCATTAGACTAGTCTTGGTTAAAACCTCTGGTCGATAGTGTTTAGCAAAGGCTAAAACCTTAAGTGTTTGCCAATAACCCGCACGGTTGTCGCGGACTGGATGCGTCAAGCGTTCAATTGTTTCGACATTTTGGGCAAAAACATCAACACCAGAGTCTAAAAGGATGGCGATATCTTTTTCCACCCCTTGAAAATCAGGAGTAAGCGCTTCCACCTTAGTCTTAGGACAACGAGCTTTAATGGCGCGGATGGTGTCGGCATAATGTTTTGCGCCGCCATCAGTCAAATCATCACGGTTCACTGAGGTGAGTACAACATAATCAAGATTCATTAAAGCAACGGTGTTAGCTGTATTTTCAGGCTCCTCAGCATCCAACCACCCTTTAGGATTACCTGTATCAACCGCGCAAAAACGGCAAGCTCTGGTACAGACTGACCCCATTAACATAATTGTTGCTGTGCCATGAGACCAGCACTCGCCAATATTAGGACATTTTGCTTCTTCGCAGACCGTGGATAGGCGATGCTTTACCACCTGTTCTTTGACTTGTTTAAAGGCAGGGGTAGTTTGATTAACTATACGAAGCCATTTCGGTTTGGCTAAGCGTTCTGTGGCCGAATCAAGTGATTTAACGCCGTCTTTAATAGCGACTACACCATGGGCGGTCTTGTATTTATGACCACTTTCGATAACTACCGGAATGTCAATTAGCTTCGTCATATGAATGCCAGAAATGCAAATGCTACGATGATCCCAAATCAATCAATTCAGATCAAGCTTTTATTTGCCTGCCTCGTCATCTCGCCAGGGGAAGGCTCGAGATGATGGTCAATGGGCAAAAGGAAAGACCTGACCCCATTACCGTGTAGTAG
>JACCWL010000263.1 GCA_013697645.1 Tatlockia sp.
GTAATCATAAAAGTATCAAGAACTCGACTAGCGTCTGCTTTAGTAACACCAGAACCACTTGCAATTGCATCAATCAATTCACTCTTATTCATCTTTTCCCCTATCAGTTATTCTTCCTTTATCCGAGTTGATTTAAATTAAATTCAACCTCAGTTAAGCAGTCACATCCTTGCATCGCCCGCCGGTAGCGGGCAACGGAGTGAAATATACCCCGGATTAATGGGTATGTAAATCCTTATTTCCATTTTTTTTAGAACTTTTGGTTGAAACAATCTTTTCAGGTCCTGGCTCGGGGGGTTCCACGAGGGGATTTCTTTGCAAAGCGAGCTCTAGAACCTTCTCTATTGTTTTTACCGGGTGAATGGTGAGCTTTTTTAACACGTTATCAGGAATCTCTTCAAGATCCTTGCGGTTCTCTTCAGGAATTATAACGTGTTTGATCCCACCACGATGAGCAGCCAGAAGCTTTTCTTTCAAGCCGCCAATAGGAAGAACTTGACCGCGTAGAGTTATTTCACCGGTCATAGCAACATCAGCGCGCACAGGTATTTGACAAATTACAGAAACAAGCGCTGTACACATCCCTATACCCGCGCTAGGACCATCTTTAGGTGTAGCTCCTTCAGGAACATGGATATGGAAATCATTTTTTTCATAGAAATCACTTACAATGCCAAAACGACTAGCGCGGCTTCTAACCACTGTCATAGCTGCCTGAATCGATTCCTGCATAACCTCACCTAACTGGCCTGTATGCGTCGTTTTTCCTTTGCCCGCCATCATCGACGCTTCGATAGTAAGTAATTCTCCACCGACGCTAGTCCAAGCGAGTCCAGTTACTTGACCAACCTGATCAAATTCTTCGGCTAGTCCGTAACGGAATTTTTTTACACCCAAGTATTTTTCAATATTAGTGCGTGAGATATTCACTTTTTTTACTTTTTTACCGGTAAGGATTTCTTTCACTACTTTGCGACAAACAGAGGCAATATCACGCTCTAAATTCCGTACACCAGCTTCACGTGTATAGTGACGTACAATTTCACGAATGGCAGTCTCTGCAATATGGATCTCTTCCGTTTTAAGACCATTTAAGACAAGTTGTTTATCAACTAAATAACTTTCAGCTATATGGATTTTCTCATCTTCGGTATAACCTGCAAGACGAATTACTTCCATACGGTCAAGTAAGGGAGCCGGAATTTCTAAAGAGTTTGCTGTTGCAATGAACATTACATCACTTAAGTCATAATCAACTTCCAAGTAATGATCATTGAAGGTATGGTTTTGTTCAGGATCGAGCACTTCTAGCAGGGCAGACGCCGGATCTCCGCGGAAGTCCATCGCCATCTTGTCGACCTCATCCAGCATGATAAGTGGGTTTTTGACTCCAGCTTTGCATAATTTTTGGATGATTTTACCAGGCATAGAACCAATATAGGTACGTCTATGCCCGCGAATTTCAGCTTCATCGCGTACGCCACCTAGAGCGATACGAATAAAAGTTCTTCCTGTGGCGTTAGCAATTGATTGCCCCAATGAGGTTTTACCGACACCTGGGGGTCCTACAAGACATAGTATAGGGCCTTTCAGGCGTTTTACACGTTGCTGAACAGCCAGATACTCGATAATGCGCTCTTTAACCTTCTCAAGACCATAATGTTCCTTATTGAGCAGCTTCTCTGCCTTAGACAAGTCAAATTGAATTTTATTTTTCTTTTTCCAAGGTACAGTAAGCATCCAATCTAGATAATTCCTTATAACTGTTGCCTCAGCTGACATTGGAGACATCATTTTTAACTTATGCAATTCACTAAGGGTCTTATCTTTGGCTTCTTTGGGCATACCTGCTTTATTGATGTTTGCTTCCATCTGTTCTATTTCGTTACCTTCTTCGCCCATTTCTCCCAATTCTTTTTGAATCGCTTTCATCTGTTCGTTAAGGTAGTATTCCCGTTGGCTTTTTTCCATCTGACGCTTAACGCGCCCTCTTACTCGCTTCTCGACATGGAGCAAATCAATTTCGCCTTCAATAGAAGCCATTAACCGCTCTAAACGAGTACCCACATCGATAGTTTCTAGTAATTCCTGCTTATCATCAACTTTCAAACTTAGATGGGCTGCAATTGTGTCTGCTAGCCGACCTGGCTCTTCAATGCTGGCCAAGGAACTTAAGACTTCGGGTGGGATTTTTTTATTAAGTTTAATGTATTGTTCAAATTGTGACATCAAAGAGCGCATCAGGATTTCAATTTCCTGTTCTTTTAATAGCTTGCTCTCTTCATAGATAGGTTCTAAAGAGGCTTCTAAAAAGCCACTTTCCAGACTGTAACCTGTTACTTTTGCTCTCTGTTCGCCTTCGACTAGAACTTTGACTGTACCATCAGGAAGTTTCAATAATTGCAATACACTTGAAATGGTGCCAACGTTGTACACATCTTCAGGATTCGGGTCATCATTAGATGACTTTCGCTGAGCCACTAAGAAAATCCGCTTATTATCTACCATCGAGGCTTCTAAGGCCTTGATGGATTTATCTCTTCCAACAAATAAAGGGATAACCATGTGAGGGTAAACAACGACATCCCGAAGAGGTAAAACAGGCAATGGTGACAATAATTCTTCGCTTTCACTTTCACTTTCAGATTCAGACGGTATGATTTCATTTTCGCTTTCGCTAGCCATAATAAGCCCTTATTCAAACGATAATCCGAGAGAAACAAATACAGCCTTCTTTTATTGTTTGTTTTTGATCTAGCAAACAAAACTTGCGCTGCTCCAACCATAGTAGCAGAGCTGCTTTAGACATATTTTTACCTAAATAGGCAGCTAGATTAACAGCTGCTCGCAAGAATGAATTCTAGGGTTGTTAATATCTCTACTAGTCTGGTAGCCTTTGCACTCAGCTTAGCAAATGTCATCAACCCTAACTTTAGTGCCTTTGCTAAATAATGAAATCCTTTATTTCAGTCAATTAGCAAAGACCTTTCAATTCAGTTGCCTTACTCAGGGTTATTCTCTTCCACCTGCAGCACATTGTTTACCATCCTCTCCTTCATAAATGAGGATAGGAGTTCCAGTGCTATTAATAACAGCCTCATCAATAACGACTTTTTTAACGCCTTCTAATGAGGGCAATTCATACATGGTGTCTAAAAGTATATTTTCAAGTATGGCACGCAAACCACGAGCACCTATTTTCCTCTGCAATGCTTTTTTAGCAATCAGCTTTAATGCTTCCTCTTCAAATTCCAATTCAACGTTTTCCATTTTCAAAAGAGCGTGGAATTGTTTGGTGAGCGCATTCTTGGGTCGTGTAAGAATATCAACCATAGCTTCTTCGTTTAATTCATGCAAGGTAGTTACAACTGGCAACCGGCCTACGAATTCAGGAATCAAACCATATTTCACTAGATCTTCGGACTCCAAACTCTCCAGAATTCTTTCCATATCTTTTGCATTTTTCTGATTTTTTAACTGGGCTGAGAAACCAATACCTGACTTATCGCTTCGTTCGCGGATTACTTTATCAAGCCCCGCAAAAGCACCACCACAAATAAACAGGATATTTGATGTATCGACCTGCAAAAATTCCTGTTGTGGATGTTTACGTCCTCCTTGAGGCGGTACGGATGCGATTGTACCCTCAATTAATTTCAATAACGCTTGCTGCACACCCTCACCAGAAACATCGCGGGTAATTGAGGGATTGTCTGATTTTCTTGAGATTTTATCGATCTCATCGATATATACGATGCCTTGTTGAGCTTTGTCGACGTCGTAATCACATTTTTGCAATAATTTTTGAATAATATTCTCAACGTCCTCACCCACATAGCCTGCTTCTGTCAAAGTAGTTGCATCAGCCATTGTAAAGGGTACATTAAGCATTCGCGCCAAGGTTTGGGCAAGTAAGGTTTTACCGCTTCCTGTAGGACCTATGAGAAGAATATTAGATTTTCCTAATTCAATACCATCTTCTGTTTTATGATATAAGCGCTTGTAATGATTATATACTGCAACTGACAGCACTTTTTTAGCGTGCGGCTGTCCAATCACATATTCATCAAGAAAATTTGAAATTTCTTTTGGTGAAGGTAATTTTGCTTCAGCTTCTTCAGGCACGTCCTGTGTTTCTTCACGAATGATATCGTTACAAAGATCAACACATTCATCGCAAACGAAAACTGACGGACCTGCAATCAATTTCTTTACTTCGTGCTGACTCTTTCCGCAAAACGAACAATATAAGACCTTATCACCATCGTCGTTACCGGTTTTACTCATCTACAAACCCCTCTCTTACTGCTACCTAAAATTATATCAGGTAATCTAGTAAAATTTTAGACAATTGGGAAAATAACGCCAGTTAAAATGCCAGATTGTTCAAAATAGAACAATCTGGCATTTATTTTTACTAAGCTGTGGTTATAGCTTCACGATCATAGAGAACTTTATCAATTAAGCCGTACTCGCAAGCTTGTGTGGCACTCATAAAATTATCTCGCTCTGTATCACGCATAATCTCTGCAGGTGTTTTCTTGCAATGTTTAGCCATTATGTTATTCAAACGCTCCCTTACAGCCAAGGTTTCGCGCGCATGAATTTCGATGTCAGTAGCTTGACCTCTGTAACCACCCAAGGGTTGATGGATCATAACTCGGGAATTTGGCAAACAGAAGCGCTTACCATCGGCACCAGCACAAAGCAAAAGTGCCGCAGCACTTGCAGCTTGGCCAACACATAGGGTGCTGACATCGGGCTTGATAAACTGCATAGTGTCATAGATAGCTAGACCTGCTGTGACCACTCCTCCTGGAGAGTTGATATAAAGAGATATCTCTTTATCTGGATTTTCAGACTCTAAAAACAGCAACTGAGCTACAACCAGGTTTGCCATATGGTCTTCAACTTCTCCTAAAAGAAAAATAATACGATCCTTTAAAAGCCTTGAGTATATATCATAAGACCGCTCACCACGTGAAGTCTGCTCAACAACCATCGGCACTAAACCACTGGCATTTCTTATCAAGTTGTCCGAATAAGCTGGCATCTTACTCTCCTTTAGTCGTACTATCCTTAGGCGGATTCATTAGATCATCATATTTTTGTACTTTTTCTTTTAACTTGGCATTTTTAGAGATTTTTTCAGCAACCATCTCTTCCATGACCAGAGCTTCGACTTCTGCTAAACGTTCCTTGCTGCCATGATACCATTGACGAAGTTCATCAGGCTTTTCATAGGCATTTGCGAATTTATCAATCATTGCATTAACTCGCTCTTTATCAGCTATAATCTCATGCTTTTTCACGTATTCAGAGAACAAGAGGCCAAGATGAACACGACGTTTTGCTTGTTCTTCGAACAAAGCACGCGGGAAATCGGGGATTTGCTCATTTTCAGAATGTTCGTTGCCGTAAATGCGATGATACATATCATGCTTCAAGTGCTCAATTTCTTGATCAATAAGAGCTGTTGGCAAATCAAATACATTTTGATCCATCAATTTATTAAAGATTCTTTCACGATTCATTGATGAAACACGTCGCTCAAGCTCACGTATCATGTTTTCTTTAATATCCTTCGTCAAAGCGTCCATTCCGCCTTCTTTGATATTAAATTTTTCTGCGAAAGCATCATCTAAGGGTGGTAATTTTCCTTCCATCACCTTGTGAAGGGTTATCTTGAAGGTTACTTCTTTACCTGCCAATTCTTGATGAGCATAATCTTTTGGAAAGCTGACATTTAAGTCAAAAGGTTTATCTTTTTTAGCGCCGATAAGACCATCTTCAAAGCCAGGAATCATAGAACCTGAACCAAGAACCAGTTCAAAGCCCTCTGCTTTGCCACCTTCAAAAGGTTCATCGCCCAGGAAACCCTCAAAATCAATGACTATTTTGTCACCTTTGGCTGCATTGCGTGATACCTCATGCCATTCTTTGTTTTGCTCGCGTAATTTTTCGAGCATTTCTTTCACATCTTTGTCTTTTACTTCGGCACGAATTACTTCAATTTCGGCATTATCTAATTCAACAATATCAAATTTAGGGAAGATCTCGAAAACAGCGGTATATACAAAATCTTTACCAGATTCAATTTGCTCGGGCTCAACAGAGGGAGAACCTGCAGGAACTAATTCATTCTTCTGCAAGGCTTCAAATAAAGTGGATTGCACCATTTCTCTAGCAACTTCTTCTCGGACAGACCGTGCATAGCGGTTTTTTACCTCATGAAGTGGTACCTTGCCAGGACGGAATCCATCAATTTTAACTTTTCGAGCAAGATTGCTGAGACGGAGGCTCACTTCTTCCTCTACTTTTTCGGTTGGTACCGAAACTGTTATTTTACGTTCCAAACCTTTCAAGGTTTCAACAGAAACTTGCATCTAGTCACCTCACGGATAATGTCATAATTGGTGCGAAAGGAGAGACTCGAACTCTCACGGGTTGCCCCACTGGAACCTAAATCCAGCGCGTCTACCAGTTCCGCCACTTTCGCAAATAGGGTGGAATTATCAAACTATAAGCCTTTCTTGTAAAGACTTGTACATCTATAGATAACTTAAATTCGAGGATCTGGGGTGAACGATGGGATTCGAACCCACGACAACCGGGATCACAACCCGGGGCTCTACCAACTGAGCTACGCTCACCATTCTATTTTTTTTCTAAGATCGGATTTCCGACCAAGGCTGGCACGCCCGGCAGGATTCGAACCTGCTACCCTCGGCTTAGAAGGCCGATGCTCTATCCAGATGAGCTACGGGCGCATAAGAAACTGGTCGGGGTGGAGAGATTCGAACTCCCGACATCCTGCTCCCAAAGCAGGCGCGCTACCAGGCTGCGCTACACCCCGTTTTTTATCCCGCCCCAAGGACAGAGCGCAAATGATACTCGGAGCTGTGGTAGAGGTCAATAATTCTATTCAAAATTCTTTTCAGCTTGTGAATCCTACTCCCGACAGGAGCAATAATTTTTTAAATATCTCTCAAGGGATGCTTAGATTTATTTAAATGGAATGGGTATATATTTTAAGCTAACATCAGGTTTAATTTATTTAAAAGCCTGCCATGAAAATACAGCTACTACCGATTTTTGATACTTTAGATAATCTTCATAAAAACATGGAAAATGTCATTCTGCCCTCGCCAGACTACCAAAAGGACTTTTATCATAGCCTAAACTTTCTCAAATGTTATGTGGGTAGCCTGGGTACTTTCAACAGCTATCGCCGGGAAACGGAACGGTTACTACAGTGGTGTTGGCAAGTAAAAAAATTAACACTTTGCGAACTCAAGCATCATGATATCGAACAGTTTGTTCATTTTTGCCAAAATCCACCACCCGCTTGGATATCTCTGAAAAAAGTGCCGCGATATGTTGAAAAAGAAGGGAGGCGTATTCCCAATGAAGCATGGCGCCCCTTTGTGGCTACGATATCTAAATCTGCACGAAAGCTAGGTGAAGAGGCTTCTATTGAGCAATTTAGTTTAGCCCAAGGAACAGTCCAGGAAATTTTTGCAATCTTGAGTACTTTTTTTAACTTCCTGATTGCTGAAGAATATCTTTTTGCTAATCCAATCGCTTTAATTCGCCAAAAATCGAAATTTATTCGTAAACATCAGCAAAATGCACCGATAAGACGCTTGAGCCTGCAACAATGGAAGGCTGTTTTAGCAGCTGCGGACCAACTTGCCGAAGACTTTCCTGAAAAACATGAGCGAACTCGTTTTATCTTGGCTATGCTTTTTGGCATGTACCTGCGAATTTCTGAAATTACTGCCTCTGAGCGCTGGATTCCAACGATGAATGACTTTGCCAAGGACTCTAACGGTCATTGGTGGTTTACCACGGTTGGAAAAGGGAATAAAGAACGACAAATTGCTGTTAGCGATGACATGCTTAGTAGTTTAATCCGCTGGCGCGAGTTTTTGGGTTTATCGCCCTTACCCGCACCTTCAGACAATTCTTCGCTTATTCCAAAAATCAAGGGCAGCGGTCCTATGAGCGATACAGCACCTATTCGCAGGATTGTGCAGCTCTGTTTCGATGCGGCAGCGGAACAATTACGCCGGCAAGGTTTTGGCGAAGAAGCCGATAATCTAGCTACCGCCACTGTACATTGGCTGAGGCACACCGGTATATCTGAAGATGTAAAAACTCGCCCCCGTGAACATGTACGGGATGATGCAGGGCATAGTTCTAGTGCAACGACCGATCGCTATATCGATGTCGAAATGAAAGCGCGTCATCAATCTGCACGTAAAAAAAGAATCGATATTGATTTGACGAAGGAATCAATCGAGTAGCGGCAACCTTGGGTATTCGTGAGCAAGTCGTAGGTTGGGGCCTTGCTTAACAATTATGCGCGGGTTAGAAATGTCGGGCCAGGGGCGCCGACCTACACGTTATGGTTCATGGTTGAGGCGCAGATCTGGTGTTTCTAATTTGGCTTGATATCTACTAACTCGATATCCTCAGAAGGAAGTGGCTCGCCTAAAAAAATCTCGCCTACGGTTTGAAAGCGATTAATGGAGTCAGTCACTAAATAACTTATTTTGCTTTGAGCCTCTGTACATTCTAAATTGGCCTTTGTAAGTTCCTGCTGCAAGGCTTTTGCAGTGGCTTCTGCAGAATCGACTATGGTTAGGCTCTCGGGTAACATCCTTGCCAATAAGGATTTAAACACCGGAAAATGGGTGCAGCCTAAAAGCAAGGTGTCTTCTTCTTGAAAATCAGAGAGGTAATGTTTCAAAGTTTCTTTTGCTACAGTATTAGCTACCATTCCCTCTTCTGCTAAGGCCACTAAAACGGAGCAGGCGCGCGCTCTGATTATAGCCTTTGGTAGGGATTTAGAAATCAAACTTTGATAGGCATTAGAGGCAATTGTAGTTTCTGTAGCCAATACAATAACACGATGATTCTTAGTGGCAGCAACTACAGCCGAAGCGCCAGGAATGACAACACCAAGCACAGGAATGTCAGGTAACATGGCTTGCAATCGAGGTAAAGCTGCTGTTGTGGCGGTATTACAAGCAATTACTAAGGCTTTAATTTGTCTTTCGACAAGCAAGCGGGCCATTTGGTTAGCGTAGAGTTGGATGGTATCTGGGCTTTTTGTACCATAGGGAAGACGAGCTGTATCGCCTAGATAAATAAAGGATTCTTTTGGCAGGGCAGTTTTTAAGGCACGAAGTACCGTTAAACCACCCATTCCTGAATCAAAAACACCAATCGGTAAATTATTCTTATTCATTTTTCAATATCCCTATTTTCTATTATTTTGGTCTGGGACTAGATCCTAATGTTGGATTGTCAACGTCCTCTGCCTGTTTTTATTCTCTTTATCCAAGGTAGTCATTTTTGCTCTAAACATTGTCGTTATATTCTTAGTGTCTGCAATTGCATCTTTCCGATCTTCGTCCGTGACTCCGAAATTTGTCTCATTGATTTTTTTAAGCTCTTCTACCAGCGACTTAAAGGTTTCAGACGCCTCAATCTGAGGAGCTATTGCACCCTCAGCCCAGCCATATAACCAACCACGCTGTGATTTTAAATCAGTAGAGGCATTAACCTCATCTTTACCAAATTTTTTGCCGGGAAATCTAGCCTCTAAAGCCAAATGCACCGCTGTGGTTAAATATTGTGCAAAAAGTTTAGTGCCATTAGGATTAATATTCAGGGGTTTTTTAGCTGTAGGCGGCTTAGCCATTTTAGTTACCAAATCGAATGCCATTTTCGAAGCTTGTGCAATCATAAGGTCTGGTGAGGTTTCATCAACTATATTTGCAGTTAGTCGCATTGAAGGTGAATAATGTACTACCCCTTCGGAATCAACCGCTGCGTTGTTCGGAAAGTGCTCTTCAATATAGCTTACTTGCTTACCACTGGGGCATGTTATGACTTTTTCTCTAAATTTTCCTGCAGGAATTGCCTCTATTTCCATGTATTCACGAATTGGATCCATATCATCTAAACTGGAGCCACCAACATTATTTTGACCAGCTGCAACTGCAACTGTGTACCCTTTATTTTGACCATCTGCGACTGTGTACCCTTTTTTCAAATGATTTTCTTTTTCCTCATTGTCATAATCAGTTACTTTAACATTCAAAACTGTAAATAATAAATCACGCTTACCTGCTTTTGCATCAGCCATCGCTTTTAACATGCCATGCTGAGCATTAGGCGTTCCCTTAAAGATAACCTGCATTTTTTTAAAACGATTTAGATCTTTTACTACTTCGTCTTTTAAGTGATTCAATTCGTCAAGTCTATTTTTGATAGCCCTTTTATGACTTGAATGAGCAACTTCTGCTTCTTCGGGCATACTATCTATCTGTAGTTGAATAGCATCAAGCTGCTTAGTTAAATAACTAACATGACTGTCACATTGCTTGGAAAGTTCAGTAAATTCCTTTTCCATTTCAGCTGCTTTTTGTTTCGAGGTTGTTTGAAACATTGGATCAAACCAAGAAGCAGCTTTCATTTTAGTTAGGCGATCTAAGATATTCCGCTCCGAATAACCTGCTTGTACTGCAGCAAATTTTTGCTTTAGATCCTCAAGAACCTCTCCTTGTGCTTGAAGTTCTGTTCTAAAATATTCAGGGCTTAACAAAGTTTGCTTTCTTGCCTGGACTTTTATTTGTTTATAAATTTGAGGAGTTAATTGCTGCTCCAGAGGTGGGGTATAGGCAGATAGATAAGCACCTTTACCAGTTTGACCGTTGTTTCCAACTACTTGTCTCGCCTTGGCCAATTCAATAAATTCTGCGAAGGTTTTAGCTTCGTTGAAGTCATATGCGATGGCTCCAAGATTATCTATTGTAAGTGGGCTATTTAGATTTAAAGGAAGGAGCCCTAAAGAAAGAGCAACATACGGGGGCTCTTGCCCTTTATTATAGTGATTGATAAGAGTTTTATTATTATCGTGTTGAGTTTGGATACTAGTTAGTATTGTATTCAGATTCTCATTACGTACTTCAGTTCCATCAGCTTGCAGGCCAAAGGCTGAGTAAAAAGGCGTTCTATGGTCAGGGTTCGTATAAAGGATTTGAGCAATTTCCTGTATTTCAGGTATTCTGCTCCACTTATTCATATCTACCCGTCTGATATCTAATAACCTATTGTTAATTTTTTCAAGTTTTTCAGGATCTAGAACCACGGCAGGCTTTATATTCATAATAATTTTAGCAATTTCACTATTAGCTATTTGTGCGATGAGACTTAACTTTTTGTTTTCATTAACAATTTTATCAATAAAAGCTGGATCAGAAACTAGCTTACTATCGCCTACTATTCGTTCAATCTCCTCTTTATTTTCAGCTGCAGCCAAGGCAGTAAGGGCATAAGGTTTATCTAATAAAGCTCGTTGTTTTTCAAAGGGTAACTTTGAGATAAGTTTCACTAAT
>JACCWL010000265.1 GCA_013697645.1 Tatlockia sp.
GTGATTGGCAAGTTGTTCTGATTCAGTGACATAAAGAATGGGGAATTTGTCTTCAGCAAGGGTTTGGACGTAATGAGATAAACTTGATAAAGCTACACAAGATTTCCCAGAGCCTGCGGCTCCGCTGATAAGGAGGGGCAGCTTTTTTTTAGTGACAATCCCTGATTGAAGAGTGTCTAGCTCAATAAATTTTTGATTAAAAAAATCAATCCGGGAATAGTGCAGAGACGGATTTTGCTTTCTATTTTCCGTAGGCGCTGCTGGTGGTTTATCAGTGGCTTTAAAGTGTGCGCTTTTTATTTCTTCAGAAAAAATCTTGCCATGTAATTCCAGGTAATTTTTTAAAACGCCGCGTTTTAAAAAACGGGATTTGCCATAATCATGATTTAAAACCGCATCCAGTAACAGCAAATAAGGTTTGTCATTGACGATAATCGTGGTAAATAGCAGCCTGTCGCTATGATTCACTCGCACTGAATAGACGTTATAACCATCGAGTTTCTCTAAATCCAGACCTTGGTAATTGCCGTCAATCAGTTTCTCAACGGTGGATTCATAATCTTTGGCTAGGTCTTCAGGATCAAATAAACCTTCCCAGAAAAAAATTTTGCTTGGCACTGTCTTTGCAATTTCTTGGGTTTTGGAAAGCATCTTACCTCGCTGGCCCTGATAATGAGTTCAAGACCTAATAGACCGGCATGGGGTATAACCAGAGAATTAGTTCTTAAATAGTAAATAAATTGTTCAACAAATAGCTTTTTTACTCTGATTAAATTGGGTCGTATTGTATCATGATGGGCTGTTTAGGTACATAATAAGGGTCCTGAATCAGATCTTGAGGGTGCAAAGAATGATTTGTCTATGGGTGGTAAGTGTGCAGTTGTAGTTGTTGCGCCCCACTAGCTCAATAAATCTTAGCCTTTTGTTATAAACATTGGTGAAGGATAAATCTGACAAATCCTATGAAAAAAGTTAATGCTATGGGATAATTTCTAACCAATTACAACAATAAATTCCTATACACATGAAAATAAAAGCAATCTATTTGATAATCTCTATTTTTTTTCCTATTGTTTTATTTGCTAGTACAACTACCTGTCCTTTATTAAACGGAATCAATGTACACACCAATCAAAGAATCTTGAATATTTGTAAGCACGGCACTGTAATTAAGACCTTTAAAGTGGCTCTCGGATACAGGGGTGTGGGTAAAAAACAAGTGGGCGATAATAAAACTCCGATTGGTTTATATGGATTAGCGCAGCCAAGAAAATCCACACAATTTAAAGTCTTTATTCCAATTCTCTATCCGACTTCAAAGCAATCAGCAGAAGGGTATACGGGAAGAGATGTAGGAATTCATGGGCCAACTCAGTCCTGGTTAAGTTGGTTAAATAACTTACCCAATGCAACACTCGGATGCATTGCTGTGGGCAAAAATAACTACATTGAGTATGTGGCTAATTGGGTAAAAACCAATCCTGGAACTAAAGTTTTAATTATTTAGACGTAATTTGATATAACTAGCGATACTTCTTAGTAGGGGTTCTAGCCGGCAACCGTCGAAATTTCCGGACGATTTTTGGCCACAACCGATCCTTTAGAATCACCCAAGAAAACATTGTTTATTATTTGAATCAAGGTCAATAATTTTATCTCCTGAAAAAATAAAGTGCCCTTGAAAATGGATATGTTGCCAAGCCACCGGGGAAATTTTCTTCAATCTAGCCAATGCTTTTTCATTTCCCTCTGCTTCATATTTCAATTTTAGCCTGGAGAGTATTGCTGAATTGTAATGGATAATGGCATTGGCAATAAGCCTTGCACATTGATTACTTATTTCAATTTCACGATCACCCCGGCCTGATAGCTGTTTTTTCCCATATGCTGTTGCAATAGCAGATCGTAATTGATGGTACGATTCGACGCGGTTCTGGGAACGGTGTATATCTCGTTGTAGTTTCCTGTCTTGTAGGTATTTTAGGGTGTAAATGCTACGAATCAATTTGTCATATTCAAAAATGGCCTTTCTGGTGCGGTTTGAAGTGGTGTCGCCTGTAATGGCATCGGGCATAATACTGCTTGTATTGTTGTACCAGATATCAAAAGCAAAGTAGCTTTCATGCTCATGCGCACCAATCAGCTCTGTTTGCAAAGGAATGTGGTTGACCAGCATGGTGTACGCTACCACGCCCTTACCTTTTTTAAAATATTTTTTAGACAGTCTTGCCTTAAGCGTTGGCCTCTCCACTTCAAATTTTTGTCCATCTAAACCACCATACAGTATGGCCATATCCAATGAGTAATAAGGGAAAATTGATCTTGCAACCTTTTAGTGGACACTATGAAGCAAGACGTGCTGTTGTTTCTGCCATTTTGTTTCAAAAATCATTGGCGAGAGGTAGCCTAATGTCGAATGGCTCCTCTTGCGGTTATAAAACA
>JACCWL010000294.1 GCA_013697645.1 Tatlockia sp.
CTAAAATGGAGCATAAATAACTCACAGGCCCACCGCCATAAATGGCCCCAAGCAAGCCAATAGTTACGGAAAAGCTAAGCATTCTGGCGAAGTATTCTTCTTTAAAACCTATACGGATTATTTTGAAAGTACCAAGGATTGCAGCAGAAGAACCCATGCCGATTAATAGACGGCCAATCAAAGGATACGTCCATTGTTCTGCAAATAAAAGGGGCATTAGTCCTAGCACAGTCAGTAAAATGCAGGCTGTCATGACTTTGCGAGGCCCAAAGCGGTCTAACATAATGCCGATGGGGAGGTGAATTAAGGAATAACCTAGATAATAAATGCCGCTAAATTGGCCAAAGACCACGGTATCAATGTGGAATTGCTGGATGAAATTGTCCAGCATAATGTTCGGCATTACTCTTAAAATATATTGATAGGCATAGAATAAAGAAGCAATTATCCATATTCCCCAAGCTGAAAGGCGTGTAATTGATGTATTCATAGATTTACCAGTAAAATTTTAATATTATCAATTGGTTAGCTGTTTTATAGTAAATATTAAACATCTAGAGTTATGGCAATCAACTCTTCCATGATTCATCCCAAAGGAGAGTACAAAAAATCAACAAGACACCCATAATATGTTCATTTATTATCTAAGTCAAGTTCCAATCCTAGTAAATAATTCAAAAAAATTAATTTGTAAAGAAGAATTTAGTCATTTACATGTCAGAACGAATAAAAAAGAGTCCTAAAAGTATAATTTTTTATAATTCATGGTTTCTTTAAGTGCAAACAATATTTTTTTTGATAGAATACGCGCGAAACTCATTTATATGGAATTAAATTATGAACAATATAGAAAATATAACAAATACAATCAATGCTGATAAAGAAACAATACTGGCTGAGACTCTTAACCAAGCAGTCTTACTGCCTGCCAAGATTGATAATAGTTTTTTTCATGCTTTAACGCTTTATATGCTTGGAAATAAAATCCCCTTTCCTAAAGACTTATACAAACAATGCTCAGATGATTCTGCCAGTATGAATGAATTAAAAAATTTGTTGGCTGATGGCAATCTTGATTTTTTTAAACAATATTCGGAAAAAAATAGTTTTAATGATAATGATTTTCCTAACCATCTGGTTGAGAAAACCATTGTGCTCGGTGCTATCTTGCGAGCCTGGTTTATCGAGCAGTTAAAGCATAGCGCATCGAATAGCCAACGGATTTTTGGCTATTCTGGTGAAGAAATTGATAATGCAGATGTAGCAAAAGCAACCTTCACCCAGCTAATCGAGGAATATCAACAAGCTAATATTCTTGGTATTTCAAATAATAACATTGATGCATTGAATAAATTTAAAGAAAAATATAAAAACAATTCCATCTACGTATCAAATAAAGAATTCTTTGAAAAGGCCACAGCTGCTGAGCTTGAGAATGATAACCATTGTTGGAATTACTGGGATAACCAGGGCGGTTATAAAAATTATTGCAATTATCTTGCTAATGATGAAGTCAAAATTTCATTTTTTGATTTAAAATCAGTCTTTGTTGATAACTTAGGGATTCCTGTCAAAGTTTATAATTATATAAACTATACCATTCAGGAAAAAGTTGAAGTTAAAAACGTAAAAGCAGTTCCATTTGAATTGGTAATCAATAGTACTGGGGATATTTATCTGCTCCCAACGACAGATACCAAATACGTTAACCAAGAATACCAAAATCAACAGAAAGCCTATGATGAGGATTTATCCTTGCCATTTAACACCAGTGAACAAAAGCTCGTTGAGAGGCTTGCAGCGCGAGTTCATGAAATGCGTGAGGCAGTTAAGGAGCCGCTAGTCATTGAATATAATGACGAGCTTGTCTTAGAGACCAAGGATAATCAAGCTGCTTTAGAGGTAAGCTCTGAGAAATCTCAGTCGATTGAAGCCCTAATAAATGAGCTAAAAATTGACGCAGTCTCATCCCCTGATGTGGAGCTAGTAACGCCGCATCCGACAGAAAAAACGGCAGACATAATCAGTGCTGCCAATACTACAATGACTACAGAGACTAGTTTAAATAGACCTCAAAGTAACTCTAAGTCGCAATTTAAACCATCGAGCAAACTTTTTACGGGGTTGGCTAATCTAACTTCTAATGACCTAGTGGGAATTTTAGATGAAGACAAAATTTCCGAGAAGTTAGCTGTGGTAGCTGATACAGGCTGGGTGAAAAATGCGGCTCAAGATCAGTCAGAACCTAGCCCTTCTTCTCTCGTTGAGGAAAATATTGTAGAAACTCTGGTAATAGAAAACAGGGACTTTAAACACAAAAAGAATTCTTCATCCGCTTCCTCCTCTGAAGAAAAGATTAAAAAGTCTAAACTGCTAACGAAAGTAGAAAAGATGGCGGGTCTTGAACAGGAAAAGTTATCCGCTTCCTATTCCGCCATTGAGGAAAAGATTGAGAACCCTGACTCTCCAATGACAACAGAAATTAAAGTTGTTGTTGAACAGAAAAAGAAATCTTCTTCATCTTCTTCCTCCTCCTCTGCTTCTTCTTCTGAGGAAATGGATGAGAGACCTGAAATAGTAGACCAAACGCCAGATATAGAAGAGGATCCCTTCGCAGCTAAACTCCAGAAAGCCTTTGAAATTTGTCTAGTTAAAGTGGGTATACACACTCTGCCTGATGAAGCGAAAAAGCATTACCAGCAAATAGAGAAACTTATGTTCAGCTTGATTCCACTTTATTCTAAAGCTCAGGAATACAAACATAAATTGGAACATCCGCCTGAGGATTTAACTAATGAAGAATTAGAAGAACATAAGGCAGATTACACAGAGGCTCATGAGGCAGCAACACAATTGTATCAATCGCTTTCTACTTCATTAGTAAACTATTTGGAGGGAGACAAAAATACCGAAACCTTTAAGACTCTAAAAAAAGAGGGTTTGGAGGCCATGAATTTACATAAGCCTGTTCTTGAAACTCATCGCAATGTAAAAAAGCTTTTGGCTAACTTATTCTTCTTGTTTTTTACCTTAGTTGTTCCTTATGTCCTTGTTACAATAGGAAATTGCCTGTTTAATAAAGGCCGAAATTCTTTCTTGGAAACAGACGGCGAGATGAAGCTTGATGCCTGCGAAGATGCTTTAAATGCGATTCCTGCTCCTGCGGCTTAAATCCTTGTGCTAATCAAATCGCAGGTCGATTAACAGTTCGACCTGCGATTTTTACTTAAATCTAATCTTTTGGAATGCAGCTTGTAAGGATTTTTTGTATTTTTTCTAAACCTAGTTGATGCATGGTTTTAATATTAGCTTCGGGAATTTTTTCAGTATCACCATAAAAGGCAATGGCTTTTTCAACACTGTCCTCACGTAATAGATGCAGCATTGGATAGGGAGAGCGATTGGTATAGTTAGCCGGATCATCAAAATCACTTTCTTCAAAGCAATAGTCAGGATGAAAGGTAGCTAATTGATAAATCCCCTCGTAACCACAGTCAGACATCTGCACTTCAGCAAGATCAACAAAGTCTAAATAATCGAAGAAATCAGAACATAAAGAGGGAAAAATCAGCAGCGTTGTTTCAATCTGAGGTTCATTATCCAAACGTTGAATTTCTGTTATTAAGTTTTCTAAAGCTTCTTTAATTTTTTTTACAGCACTGACTTCTATTCTTAAGCTTCCTCGTTCCACTTCGCGTTTTGCAAAAGGACAAATGGTCAATTCAATAATAAAGGAGTGAAGCCAATTCTTGGTGTGTTGGATTATATAATCATTTGATTCGGACTGAGGCATAGAAATCTTAGGTTAGAAATTTTTGTCTTATTGTAGGTTTATTTTCTTAATCTGCAAGGGTCTAAATCAAGGTTTCTTCCCTATTTCTCTGATAAAAATTTAACCTCCTCAATCATGGCTTCAATTCTTGCCAGGAGATATTTATCATTTTTAACCAGGGTTTTGGCGTGTTTTAACTTTCTCATTGCATCGCGCATGCGTCCTTGCAAAAGTTGGCAGCGAGCTTCCGTGAAATAAGCGTAGCTTTTTTGATTAGCCGCAGATTGGGCCTGGGCGAGCTCTTCGCACAATGGCAAGTCATCGCGAAATATCCTTGAACCTTTGAGCAAAACACTCGCGGCAAGCTCGGCTTTCCCTGCGGCAAGTAAGCCTTGGGCGTGAGCCATAAGCGCTGCATAATTTTCAGGGAAATTTGTTTGTAAGCTGCTCAAGCGATTTAACGCTGCTTCATGTTCTTTGTTGCCTGTTTGCGCTTGGGCCATAGTAATTTGATAAAAAAGATTATCTCGGTCCTTTTCCAGCAATGGAATTAACAGCTTCTCTGCTTGCCCATATTGATCAACCGTTATTAAAGCCAGCGCATGGCCATACTGGCAGGGCGCGTCATTTTGTTTTTTATGGCATTGACGTTGATAAAATTCTAAAATTTGCCGTTTATCATTTGACACAGAAACACGAATCACTTCCTTAAACAAATGATAATCTAAGTTATCAGGGTATTGTTTTTTGACTAAATGCAGTGAGCGATTTTCCGCCTCCGAGATGCGATCCTCATCAAGTGGATGAGTTCTTAAAATAGCAGGGGTGTTTGCAGTGTAATAGTAACGGGAATTTTGTTGCATTTTTTTGAAAAAACCGACCATGCCCCGCGGATCCAACCCTGATTTAATCAGCATATCAATACCGATTCGATCCGCTTCCTTTTCCTTAGCACGAGTAAAATTAATAGAGTCTTGTGAAAAACCACTCAGTGAAGCCATTAAAGCCCCCGTACCCAAAGTAGGATTGAGTACCCCTAAGGCAACTGATGCCAAAAGTGAGGCTAACATCGGGATTCGCATTTGTTTTTGATGTTCAATCATACTGTAGAGGTGATGCAGGCGGACGTGAGCAAGTTCATGGGCCATAACCGCTGCTAATTCACTCTCATTTTCAGAGGCAAGAATTAGCTGAGTGTTAATCCCTATATAGCCCCCAGGGCCTGCAAAGGCATTGATTTCGCTGGATTTAACAATGAAAAATAAGGGAGACTGAATGTGGGCAGATTGCCCTAAGCGCCTGCCTAAATGGTTAATGTATTGGTTAACCAAGGGATTACGCTCGATACTCTCAGATTGATTAATAAGCTGAATAAATTCCTTTTCCAATTCCTCAAGCTCACGTGTTGAATAAGGGGTGAGGGCGAAAGCATTGAGCGGTAAAATTTGTAGGATAACAAGCAGAAAACAAATGCTTTTTTTAAGAAGCCATTGTTGTATAAAACAGTAAAACTGTCTCATAAACCACTCTTGAGGGATTTTTAATCTGCAAGTATATCACCAACAGAAATTAAAGACCCTAGAAACCCTACTCATAAATTGAATAATTTGTTATCATATTTGCATTTTTTAAGAGTGATTTCCTAAGATGCACAAATACTTTATGCTAGCTGCTCTTGAACAAGCTTGGCTCGGACGAGGTAGTTGTGCGCCAAATCCAAGTGTGGGTGCAGTGGTTATCCACAAAGGCGAAATTATTGCAAAAGCCTGGCACCAAGGTGCAGGTAGAGCTCATGCCGAACAATTGGTATTGGAACAAATTCCTGCAGGGATGAGCGATCTTATTTTATATGTAACCTTAGAACCCTGTAATCATTGGGGGAAAACACCACCTTGTACTGAGGCCATTATTCAATATGGCTTATCTCAGGTGGTTTATGGTTTTTCTGATCCAAATCCCTTGGTTGCAGCTCACGATACACCGCGACTATTAAAAGATAAGGGGATAGATGTTTTACATTATCCACTCGCTGAGGTGGATCATTTTTATCAGAGTTATAACCACTGGATTCGCACAAAAAATCCTTGGGTCACTGCTAAAATGGCTCAGTCTTTGGATGGTAAAATCGGTAAAAATGGATCGAGGGTTTATTTATCCAATGAAGATTGTGCTGAGTTTACCCATCTTAACCGTTTGCATTCGGATATTATTTTAACAACGGCTAAAACAATCATTGCCGATGATCCTTTATTAAATGCCCGTGTTCAAGGAAGACAGCAAAGTAAGCGCTTAGCAATTCTTGATAGCCGCTTATCTCTTCCTGATGGGGCAAAGGTTTTTCAAAGTGCTGAACATTGTCATATCTATCATGATGAATCTATCAAAGTTTCAAATCCTAGAACCAAGTGCTCCTATCATGCAGTGCCTGCAAAAGAGGGCTTGCTGAATTTAGCCTTTATCATCAAGCATCTGGGTGAACTTGGTTATCACGATATTTGGGTTGAGGCGGGTGGACAATTATTTTCTGCAATGCATCGAGAAAAATTGATTCAAAAAACTTATTTATACATCACACCAACGATTTTAGGGGCTGAAACGCTATCTGCGTTTACCGGAGATGCTATTTTCTCTAATAAATTGAAAATTACCTGGCAAATTAAGGCTGATAATGTGATAGCATGCATCGATTTGCAGGAGAGTTGAATTATGTTCACAGGACTTGTTGATGCAATGGGCGAAGTGCTTGTCAATCAATTTGAAAAGCTAGCTAATCGTTTGGAAATTAAATCAGATTACCAACAGCTATCGATTGGTGAGTCTATTTCTGTGAATGGCGTCTGTTTAACTTTAGTACCCGAATCAGAATCCAAGGATCGCTTGATTTTTGATGTCTCTCCTGAAACCCTGCGTTTAACTAATTTAGGTCAGCTAAAAGCAGGCGATAAAGTAAATCTTGAGCGGGCTATGTTGGCAACTGCACGTTTTGGTGGACATTATGTGAGTGGCCATATCGATACCACAGCTCGCCTAAAAGCCAAATCGATTATTGGCGATTATGTTGAACTAATTGTAGGTGATTTTGCAGCTCCAGCCAGCATCTATCTATTGCCAAAGGGCTCGATTGCTCTTGATGGAGTTAGTTTAACAATTAACGTGGTAAATGCAGATGACATTCAGTTGATGCTCGTTCCGCACACTTTGGCACAAACAACTTTAGGTCAATTTGACATTGGCCAACGTTTAAATGTGGAATTTGATTATTTGACCCGTATTGTCGCACATCAGCTGCAGATAGCGGGGCAGTTGAATGAGGTTGAAACTATATGACAAATCTTTTTGCAACCATTGAGCAAGCAATTTCTGCACTTAAGGTTGGTCGTATGATTATCCTGGTAGATGATGAAGACCGAGAAAACGAAGGCGACTTGGTGATTGCGGCTGAGCATGCAACACCTGAGGCTATCAACTTTATGTCACGTTTTGGACGAGGGCTCATTTGTTTGCCCATGGCCGATGAGCTTATTGATCGCTTACGATTACCCATGATGGCAGCAACGAATCGTTCGCCCTATGGCACTTCATTTACTGTGTCGATAGAGGCAGCGACTGGCGTATCAACCGGAATCTCTGCAAAGGATCGTGCTCGAACAATCGCTGTAGCTATTTCCTCTGAATCGACTCCAGAGTCTGTTATTTCACCCGGACATATCTTTCCTTTGCGTGCCAAACCGCGCGGTGTTTTAGAGCGGGCAGGCCAAACTGAGGGCTCTGTTGATTTAGCCCGTCTGGCAGGTTTTAAACCAGCGGCTGTAATCTGTGAAATTATTAATGAAGACGGCTCAATGAGTCGACGAGATGAATTGGCAAGTTTTTCCAAAAAGCATGATGTCCCGATGGTTAGCATCAAAGACTTAATCCAATACCGTATTCATCATGAAGTTTTGATCGAAAAAATTGTCACTACACGCATTCCTATTGATAAACTTGGCGATTTTGAGATGACGGTTTTTTCTAATCAACTCGATTCTGCTGAACATTTTGCTTTGCTTAAAGCACCAAAGCATAGCAACCAAATACCCTTAGTACGCATGCATTCAGAATGCATTACTGGTGATGTCTTTGGTTCTTGTAAATGTGACTGTGGCGAACAGTTACAAAAATCGCTAGAACAAATTGCTAAAGAAGGCGGCGTTTTTATTTACCTTCGACAGGAAGGTCGTGGAATAGGAT
>JACCWL010000295.1 GCA_013697645.1 Tatlockia sp.
TTTAAAAACTTTGTTTGATGGGAAATTGCCTGCTGTATTTTTTACTGAAAAGTAATAACAATCTAATACTGGAGCGGCTGCATCACCACAGTCGGCCACAAAGTGGCTGATCGTGGTGAATGGTTACCTTATATTAATGTTTAGCACATATTTTAAGCTATTAGCATTTATTTCACCATAATTTGCTATATTTAGTGTAAGGCTCTATCACTAGGTGAAATATTTAATATGAAAATTCAATGCCCTAAAGACCAAAATGATATCGTGACAATGAATATTCCCAGCTTAGAGGTTCCTGGTCTTATCAATAATGAAAATCATAATCAAAAGCAAATCGAAGAAAGAATGAAAAAGATGACCAAAGAATCCTATAGCCTTGAAGAAGTATATGGACAATATTGTCAGCTAGGAGAATACATTGCGGTTCCTGCTGAAATTGCTTTTGAATATTGCGCCAACATTTATAGCTTGGGGGAGTGGACTTTCTCTATGCGTAATTTTGAACACATTGGCGGGGGGCTTTATCGCTCTGAGGAACGTCTCGGAAAAAACACCTATGTGTTCACTCGCGTTGAAGCCTATCCAGACTGTGGTGTTGTTGATTACTTATGCGCATGGGATCAAGCCCAAGAACTTTGGATGCGTTATTTCTTTCGGATCCTTGATTCTATGCCCATTTTAAAAAAAGCCGGTTGCGTTATTTTATGGACTAATTGCAAACATCCCTACTATGATCGCAAGACAAAAAATCTTCCAGAGTACATCGAAAAAGGATTTGAACGCACCGATAGATCCTGGGTAGGTGATTTTTGGTTGCAATTTGACGCTATTCATCGGATAGAAATGAATAATCTTAAAAAGATACTGGAATATCGATTTAAGCAAAGTCAAAGATTACCATGATCAAATCTAGTCAATATATTATTAAATATCTTGAACATATTGGCATCCAAATGATTTTTGGTGTTGGCGGAGCTAATGTTGAAGACCTTTATAATGCCGCAGCAGAACCTAATTCTAAACTTCAAGCTATTATTGCTAAACAAGAATTTGGAGCCTATTGCATGGCTGAAGCTTACTCACATCTTAAGCCTGGCCTTGGTGTTGTCATAACGACATCAGGCCCTGGGGCGATGAATATTGTTCCTGGATTGGCAGAATCTTATGCTTCAAATAGTTCAGTATTAGCCCTAATTGGTCAACCTATCGCCAGTCTACAGGGAAAAGGAGCATTCCAAGACACGAGTGGCTTAAATGACACACTCAATAGTGATGTCTTATTTAAAACGCTCGGCCATAAATATTTCTTTCACATCAGAGCAGCGAATGAACTTCCAGAACAATTATTTAGAGCCGTCTCTGCCTCTTTAAGTGAGCCCACAGGCCCTGCTATTTTGGCAATCAATAAGGACGTTTATCAACAAGGTGTTAAAGAAGATAATCCCTTTTTTTTAAAACAACCTGAAATCAAAACTTTAGAAATCAGACAACCCTTTGAAGCAACAGAAGCCTTTTTAGATAAATTCTTTGCAAATCAACCTTCACCCAGGATAGTTATTATTGCTGGATCAGGTCTAATGCGAACTGATTCGGAAACCCTTCTCAATGAATTAGCTCTTAAACTTAATGCCAGAATCGTTTGTACTCCCTCTGCAAAATCATTAATTGATAAATCTAATCAACTATTCAAAGGTATGATTGGGATTACTGCACATGACGCTGCTATTAAAACTGTTTTCGAAGCTGATTTAGTGATAGTTGTTGGTACTAGATTATCAGTTACCTCCTCTGTAGGGATTGGAGAGGTATTAGCAACTAAAACAATTCTATATATCAATAATCAAAACTCTTTTATTTCCTTCGATCAAAAACAAAACCATCAGCTTTTAGGCAGCATACCGCTGGCTTTAAACAAACTGTTGAGTTATTTTTCCAATCAAAAACCCTTAAATCCTCCGTCTACCTGGTCATCCAATGAATCATTTCAACTAAAAGAACCTGTTTACTTTCATTCTGGTAAGAAAACAGAAATGAACTCAAAAGACATTTTTTCTATCATCAGTCAGTCTATTGAAAAAGGGGCACTTATTTACGTAGACGCGGGAAATACCGGGGCTGCGGCACTTCATTACTTAGAACCTGCAACCAAGAGTTATTATGAAATTGCCTTAGGTATGGGTGGAATGGGTTATGCAATCTGTGCTGGCATTGGTGCAGCCTTATATACCAAAAAACGCGTTTACATCATTGCGGGAGATGGGGCTTTTTTGATGACAGGAATGGAAATCCATACAGCAGTGGAAAATCAACTCCCTATCGTACTCATCATTTTAAATAATGACGGACATGCAATGTGTAAAACTCGGGAAAAGCTATTTTTTGACACCGAATACAATTACGATTTATTTAAAAATCATACTCATTTTGCCAAAGGTCTCGCTGCCTTATTTCCCGGATTGACTGGTTTTCAGGTTGACACGATATCTGAGCTTAAAAACACCCTAAAAAAGATAAAAAATAACCCAGGCCCCATCTGTTTAGACATAACGATATCAGCAGATGAAATTCCACCTTTTTTGCCATTTGTACGAGGGTAAAACCATGATTTATAACGCCGAGCTTGCCCATGTAGTTAGTTTTCTTCCGGAGAAGAAAATCATCAATAAAGATCTAATCGCCACAATGGCAGAAGAAGAGAAAAAACATAATCAAAAAAAAGGGTATTTAGGCGAGGATCTTCAATCCAACCCTTTTTTTAAAGGAGTCGCTGAGAGACGCTTTGCCAGTCCTGAATATAGCTCAGTAGATCTAGGCGAGCGTGTTGTTAAGAAGCTCCTAACCGAAACTGGCTTGCATGCCAATGATATTGATTTAATCTTATGTAGCTGTGTGTTCACAGATACCTTCTGGCCAGGAATTGCCTCTGCAATACAAGCTAAAATTAATGCAAAACGGTGCAGCATAATCAATATCGACACCAGTTGCGCTTCCTTTTTAACAGGAGTGAACATTGCCAAAGCATTCATTGAGTCTGGAAAATATAAAAATGTCGTTATGATCACAGTCACCAATTTTATTTCCCGATTAACTGAATTTCAAAAGTCTCCACGCTCTTTTGTATTGGGTGATGGCGCAACTGCAGCACTCATTAAACGTGGGAAAGCTAATATTATTGCAAGTTATGAACACTCCTTTGGTGAACATTATGGGCTGATGCGCTTTGAACCGGATTTTTGTGATAAAAAATTTTATAATTATTGGGAGCGAAATAGCGGTCCCATCACCGTTAATTTTGATCGGGAAATGATTGATAGAATTCGTGATAATGCGATGGATATCGTGCCTAGAGCGCTTAATGAATGTTTTAAACAAGCCCATTTAAAAGCAAAAGACATACAGATGTTAATTACCCACCAACCTAACACCTTCTTTCTGGAAAAATGGCGAGATAAAATTGGAATTCAACCACCAAGAGCTTACGATACACTTGCCAAATACGGTAATCTATTCCAAGGCTCACTTCCAGTAACTCTTGCAGATGCGATAGAAAAACGTCTTGTTAAAACTGGAGATTTAATTGCTTTAGCAACTTTTTCAAATGGCGGTGATTTTGCCTCTGCTATGATCATGAAATACATCAGTCCCTTTGAAGATCCAGTTTAAGCATGAAAAAGGTATCATCTCCCCTTCTATCTATTTATAAAAGGTTTGCAATAATTATAAGACTTATGCATTATTCCTTATATTTAATACCAAATAGAAATATCCATGAGAACTAAATTTTTTCCTTCAAGCATGAGGCAGGAGCCAAAATTGAACAATGTTCCTCTGGAACCTAGAATCAAACGTTTTGGCGCTTCACGGAAAATTTCGGAAACCAGTATTGCAAGTTTTTATGGATTAGATCTTTTACTTAGCATTGAGGAGTCACATAATTGTTTTCCCCCAGAATGCTTAACTATCAGCCTGGAAGTTCTCGGTGGCTTTACTGCGATTCTAGGAGTTGCAGCAGTAGCCTTAGCCTTTAGTCTATTAACAGGCATTGCTACTCCTGTGGTTTTTGGTTTAGGGACAGGGTTATTTCTATTGGGTTTATTTTTATTAAGTACAGGGATTGCTAGGCATTGCGATTTTAAGTCAATTCTTAATGATGAACCAGATTACTACCCACCGCCGCGCAATGTCTAGCTCAGGATGTTTATTTGGTGCGATTCTCCTTTAAAACGACAACTAAAATCATCCAACACAAGCAAAAATTTAATTACTCATTGAATGAAATCTTTCTACTTAACGCGGTTTATCAGCACTATCGATGAGCCGACTAGGCTTATCTAATGCTTTATTATATTTAATCAGGGAGAAGTTTTTATATTAGAGGCATCATTTTTAAATAATATATTTATGACCTGTTTATATTGCTTAGAAGTGTGGGTATTAATCCAAATTAAAAAACCCCCTTTCGCCTCTTGTTTTTTAATTTTTTGCCGATGCCTTTTTCTAATTAAGGTAGACAAAAACAATCCTAAAAGGGAACCGATTAAAGCACCGAGAAAACCGTAAACTAAATTATCTCGGGTTGAGTTAATGTCACCAATAATAAAAATTCCAGCGATAAGACAAATAATAAAAGGCAAGGAAAAAGAAAATCCTACAACCCAACCAAAATCATCTTCTAAAAAAGGTTCGGTCATAGGTGGATTTGAACTCGATTGAATTACACTTGGATCAATATAGCAAAGACCATATTTATCTTTGATCTGCTCAGGAGATCCTTGAATGCTTATATCTGTACGCGCAACAGAATTACCTAATAACTCACTAATTAAGATCTCTAATTTCTTATCACTTGAAACTAAAGCAGAAATTTTTTTTTCATTCTCATTTTGATTCATTTTTATTCCCTATATTGTGCTTGTAAATCATCGTGATATTGGGTTTGTATTTTTATTTCATCACTAAAAAATTTGGTTGTCAAATTTATTGTGACATTAAATGACGAAAATATTTGACAACTATTGATTTTAGTAATCCCTCTAATCAATAGATTTATTCGTGAAAATTTAGCTCATGGCTTTCTTGTGAATTAAAACAGTTATTGGTAAAAATTCGCATTTCAATAATACATTTCTGTTTGTCTATATCAATCATATAGAAGCTATTCATCCCGTCTTTAGAGCGCAGACAACATAAAGAGCCCGCGTGAAGTAAAGCAAGTTGTTGTGCATTATTTTTTTTAATTATTTTTACATTTGCATAATGAAGATGGCCAGTACATACAATATGAATAGGACTATCTTTTAAATAATCAATAAACTCTTCTGCGTTATTTAAGGGGTGATGCATCCCTGAAAAATAGTTAAGATTATGATGAAAAAAAAGAATATTTATTTGTTCAGATGTTGCAGAAAAATGGCTTTTAATACGGTTCAAAGTATTTTCACTTAATTTTCCATCTTTAATTTTATATTGATCAACAGAGTTAACCCCTAAAATATTAACCTCTTCGTTCCTAAAGTGAGACTCCAGTTCGCTGGAAATGTACTTTTTATAATGCTTAAAAGGCTGAAATAACCGACTAATGGGATTAAAAAGAGGGATGTCATGGTTACCAGGTACCGCTAAAAAGGGTATAGAAAGTTTCTTTAAAAAGTCTAGCAAAAGTTTATATTGCTGCTCCTTAGCCCTCTGGGTTAAATCCCCTGATATTAAAACTAACTCTGGTTTTAAGACCTCTATATCTTTTAAAAAAGCATCGATAATAGTTGGATTATGCATTCCAAAATGCAGATCAGATATTTGAATTATTCTCATTTAGAATTAATCAAAATATTTAGGGACTTTGGTAGGCTTTTATAATGCAAGGGGGTGTTTACTTTCATTGTATCTCCATCTAAAGAGATTTTAATTTCTTTTTGTTTTGAAAAATGCAATTCAATTGGATGTTTTGATTGCAAAATCTCAAAATTCTTTTTGTTATTAAAAATACTTTTAATAATTTTAAAAAATTTAATTTTACCCTGTTTGAAATAATAAATACCAAGAACCGATTTTTGGAAGCTATCCCTTTTAATAGAGAGAGGGAATTTCAACGAATAAAGATTATTGCTTACCATAAAAAATGATGAGCTTAACGAGCAGTTTAATTGTTTAGATTTAATATCCATCTTAAAAACTTCATGTTTTTTAAAGCTTTCAATAAAACTAGGAATATAGCTTAACCATTTATTATAAAATTTACTGTAACTATCACGCTTATCTGCAAATTTTGGATAAAAGCCTACAGAAGAATTATTTAAAAAAACCAACCCATTTACCTCACCCAAATCAATTTTAATTGTATTTAGATTCTTGATTGCAACGACCATTTCTTTTGGGCTCTGAGGTAGACCCAACTCTTTAGCCAGATGATTCATTGTACCTAAAGGAAGTACTCCTAATTGAACTGAGGACAGTGCACAATATTGAGCAGCCGTACGAATTGAACCATCTCCTCCGCCAATTAAAATGATCTGATATTTGCTGATACATTTTTCTATAGTGGCGGATAACTTTTCAGAATCAATTTCATATAAATCATAGTCAATTTTTGATACCTTAAATTCCTCTAAATAGAGTTTTATACTTGCTGCATTCCTAGCCTTGCTATTAACAATAATCGCTATCATCACTATCCATGTTTATCTAATCGAAGTATCTATTGTAGTACAACGAAGAGAAATGAAAAAGCTTCGATCCAAGGTATAACCTTTTTCAGATGAAGTGTGTAAAATACTTGACCTTAACCTTAGGTTAGGCTTTAGAGTGTTTGGGTCGTGATGTTAGTTGAGGAAAAAAATGAACA
This sequence comes from Tatlockia sp., assembly GCA_013697645.1. Taxonomy (GTDB): domain Bacteria; phylum Pseudomonadota; class Gammaproteobacteria; order Legionellales; family Legionellaceae; genus Tatlockia. The sequence goes on from JACCWL010000295.1 coordinate 6,842, forward strand.
CAACAAATCAGATAAACTTAGCGAATGGATCTGCCCTTGGGTATGCCGAATATGGCTCTAACCTTGGATTTCCAGTATTGTTTTTTCATGGATTTCCAGGCAGTCGTCTAGAGGCAGAAAAATTACACCAGGCAGCTTTAAAAATGAAAGTTCGTTTAATTGGTCTTGATAGACCTGGAATGGGCCTCTCTACGCCTAAAAAAAATCGAACGCTTCTTAGCTGGGCAGAAGATATCGCTCAATTTGCTGAGGCCTTGAATTTAAAAACTTTTTCTATAGTGGGTCATTCGGGTGGAGCACCCTACGTTGCTGCTTGTGCTTATCGCATCCCTGAAAAACTACATAAAGCTGTTATCGTATCGGGCATTGCTCCCTTGTCTTACCCAGAGGCTCTATCAAGCCTATCTAAATCTCAAAAGCAGATGCATTGGATGATTCGATACTGTCCTATCGTATTGAAATTGATGATGCGATTATCTTTCAAGGCTTTGGAAAATCCCAATCGCTTAAATAAGATGCTTAAACAATTGCCTGAGATTGATGCAAAACTACTTGCAGATAATCACTTTAAAGATTTGATGGTTCAGTCATTAAAAGAGGCTTTTCGGCAAAATGCTTCTGAGGTCGTCAATGATTTCAAACTTTTTCTAAAACCTTGGGGATTTGATTTGAACGCGATTCGATGCCCTTTTGTCGTTTGGCAGGGGGGTAAAGATCAGCAAGCACCAGTTAAACACGCAGAAATCTATGCCCAACAAGTGCCGGAAGCCAACTATGTGTTTTTAGAGGAGGAAGGTCATATTTCCATTTTGCACAATTATGGTGAGCAAATTTTAACAAGTGCTTTATAATATAAATGGATTTGCGGCAAGAATGATCATCCCGATATGGAATCTAGGTATTTGAGACTAGTGGCTATCCGATTGTAAGTTCGGAAGTCCTAGGTTCAATAAAATATCCTTCGAATTGGTTTTTAGATTCTTTGAAGAGTTTTAATTCCAGATAAAGGCTTAGAAAGACTGATCCAACAAATGCACTCCAGGCTAAACCCTTAGATACTTGTAGAAATGAAAGGCCATGAAAAATTATAAGATACCAACTTAAACAGAGTAATGCGCCAAACAAAGTGGCTTGCAAACGAGCTGAGTTTTGCCATTTTAATTGAGAAGCGCAAAGACCACCTATACAATTTGCAAACGAAAAGCCCACTATAAGATCAATTAGGTAATGCCCCACTCCAAACATGGCAACTACTGTGCCCATTGCAAAAATAGATACAATTATTTTTGTAATCCTGCCACAAAACCAAGCTTGCCTTAATAGACATATAAGCCAAGCCGTGTGTAAAGAAGGAAGACTATTTCTAGGAAAAGAGGTGGGACAAGACATCCATTGGGGATTTGTTTGTACGAAATGTTGAGGCAGACTATTAGGCCAAGTATTAAATGCAGGTATAGCGCCACATCCTGGAATAGCATTGTAGAGAGCATACCCAAAAACACCCGCTAAAATAATCTCAATTAGGTAGGAGTAAGGTGGTTCTTTTACAATCCTAATACGCTTGATGTAAAGTAGAATAATTGCAGTAGGTAAGGCTACATATAAGCCCATAAAAAAACCGTACATCAGAGCTGGTAATCCAACAAAAAAATGACCCATGATCAAGCTAGGGTAGATGCCTAAGGTACCATCAATTGCCATTAAAAATTCATCTATCACTAAGGGATTATTTAATCCGCTAAGCTTTAAAAAATAGTTGGATATTATAATAAATAAGGGCAGTGATATGTAAACACAACAATTCATTATCATGATTTTCGTTTGGTTTTTTGGTTCAAGTAAAATATGTAAAATAATATGAATAGATCCGAATAACCAAACTAAAAGCATTAGAAAATATAAATTTAATAAAAGACTGATTATTGCAAAAATGAATAAAAATAAAACCCACACTATCCAATAAACAAAGGGCTCAAATCCCTTCAAAAAAATATCAAAATATAGGCAAAATGAACCCCCTATAGCTGCTGTTAAAAACATAGAGTTGAATAAATCAAGGGTTATTGTTTGTGCATACATTAGTAGGTAAAGAAAAAATAAAATGCCACACAAAATCATTCCAAGGAGTATTGAATTTAATTTGTAGTTATAGGACAAATTATCTCTCCAAAAACTTGAATCTTAAGAACCATTATTTTCAAAAAATGTAAAGGTGGATTTTCCTTTTGATTTTCCTTGATACATAGCAAGATCAGCATTGTTAAAAAGGGTTTGGCTATCGAGTCCATTATCAGGATAGATAGCTATTCCAATACTAATAGAAGTTTTAATGAATTGATCATCTATTTTAATTTTCTTGTGAAAACTTGCTAAGATTCGTTGAAAGATTTTTACTACATCAGGCTCATTAATTTCTTCAAGGACTAAGCCAAATTCATCCCCTCCTATTCGCGCTAGATAATCGACCTCCCGCAGATGTGGAATCACAATATCCGGAAAAAGCCTTAGTAATTTATCACCGTAGACATGTCCCAATTGATCATTGACGGTTTTAAAGTTATCAATATCAATAAAGCACACCCCTAATTTAGTATTATTTCGGTGTGCTCGTGCTAAGGAATGTTCAAGATAATCAAAAAAACTGAGTCGATTGGGCAATTGAGTTAAGGGATCGAAATGTGCCAATTTTATTAATTTTTTCTCATTTTCAATTCTTTCTGAAATGTCACTAAAAATGATGGCGGCTCCCTTAACCTGGCGATTAATAAGTATGGGAATACAGGTATATTCTACCCATAAATAGCTTTGATCTTTTTTGATAAATACAGCTTCTTTTATCTTAATTACCGTTTTTTCTCGCATGGCTTCATGAATGGGAAGTTTGTTAATAGTTGCCTTATGGGATATTGATGTTGTTTCACCCAACACTTTAGTTATTGACAACTCTTTTAATTCATCACAAGAATAGCCTAATAAATTTTCAGCCGCGGGATTGATAAAAGTGATTTTATATTGGCCATCTATCCAAAAAATACCTTCACTTGCTGCATTTAATAAGAGTAAATTTTTTGCTCTTTCGGTATTAAGCTGTACTGTTTTTGCCTCGATAAGAAACTGAATTAAATAGCGCTGCCCATAAAGAATAAATAAAATAATGTTCATCAATACGCAAAAGAATAGAGTAGCAGTTAAAGCAGACCATACCTGCCAAGAATATTCAAAATTGATAAAATAAGGAGATAATATAGCGCTAAAAGTCCAAGTGGAATCTTTAAAATGGATAGGATATGAAACATCAAACAAATAGGTACTACTCAGTGGGTATTGCTTATTATAAAGATTAAAAATAGGTGTTATTTTTGCGCCAGGTGAATTTATTTTAACAGAAAGATTTGAATAGTATAAAAAATTATCAAAAACTTGATTAATTAAATCTCTAAAATTAATTTGCATTACCACAAACCCAGCAAACTGAGATAAGCGATTAACAGGAGAAGTGATTAGTATGCTGTTTAAGTCATTCTTAATCTTTAAAGGGTTTAAATCAACATTTTGATTCTTAATACTTTCGGCAAAGTTAGGATTAGATAATAAATCATAACCGCTAGGAAAAATATTTTGATGTTTGCTAACAGTATAAAGAATGGGGTAATAAACCGATTTACTTTTAGAATCAGCCCAATTAGCGACCCAAATTTTAAGCTTGTATTTTTCTTTAAAATCTTCTGGATTAGTTATTTTTGGTACCCAATGTATGGATTGGATCATTGGATTTTTTTGTAATAATAAATTAGCCTGATGCTGAAAAATTTCTTTATTTATAAAGGGCGTCGTACTGAGAAAGAGTGAAAGAGTATTTGCATTTTCATTCATGAATTTAAGCTCACTAGCCAGTAAATTCAGTTTATATTGAGTTAGTTCAGCAAATTTAGTTTGCACACGCTTTAATTCGGAGTGGCTATAAAAAGTATGAGCAATAATTACGATAATAAATGTCAGGCATAAAGGCAGTAAGATAGGTAGTATTCTAGCTCGCCACAATTTTCTAGGTTTCGCGAATAAAATCAAAAAGACCGGAGTGATAATTAATACCCCAATACTATCTCCTATCCACCAAGTTACCCAGCTTAATGGAAAGTCATTAAAAGACAGAATATTCAATAAACATAAACCCACATTTCCTATAGTCGATGCGACAACACAGGAAACAGGCCCCGTAAGCAGAGCAAAATATAATATCTCTTTTGGAAGATGTAACGAATTGTTGACCCGGATATAGCGTTTAACAAGCCACCATCCCAATAGGGCCTGAAACATTGCACCTGTACCAATTATCAAGCCAATAACTACATTTAATAAATTAAATAAATTTCCATCATTCGTTAAGGTTATATAAAAATTAAGGAGAAAGGAGGCTATGAAAATACCAGGTAAAGTTCCTAATCCCCAAGCAAGGATTGAACCAAGTGCAATCCCTGATGGCGCCCAAATTGCAGTGGCATAACCTGGAGGCACAGCAAGTAAGAGCCCTAGAAATCCACAGGAAATATACAAAAGCAAAACAATCAGATTATTTAAAAGTATTTTTTTTATAGCAGTCATATTCCTTCGATTTCAAATAAGAATGTTAGGGAAAACTTTTACTCGCCTGGTTAAAATGTTTCATGTGAATAATCGATAATAGCGTGAACTCAATAAAAAACAAGCTTGAGACCAAAGTCTTTTAACTCCATTTAAAAGCTACACAAGAGCCAGGAAGTTTGCGGATGAGGTCTGCTCCCATTAGTTGAGAAGGAGTTATATAACCGCTTTTTACTTTGTTTTTTAACAAATGTTCAACCACTGCAAGGCTCCCTGTTATGGTAAGTGCGTATCCATTAGCTGTAGTTATACGGGCAATTTTGCTTTCGCCCTTAGAATTTTTTGCCTCGCCCCAAACATAAGTATTAAGATTTTTGAGTTGCTCATCATCGGGGCCTTTTTTTTCTGCGGCTTTCGATTTTAGAAAATTCTGTATTAGGCTTAACCCTAAAAACCAGCGTAGATAATTTGCCTTTTTTAGGAGAGACAGTTTTCTTTTTGATATGGGGATATAGACTTCGATATTGGCTATGCCAGTTGTGTAATAAGCAGTGCTTACATCTCCCCAAGGGATGGTTGTTGCTAATTTTTCACCCCTACCAAAATCAATTTTCCGGGTTTTCCAAGCCAAAGGTACTGTTTTGATTTGACCATTTATACGAGCTTTTCCTCCTTGCGCTAAACCCTCAATAGCCGTTTTTGCAGTTCCTGGAGAAAAGCCAGAGTGAGAATCAAATCCAAGAGCTAGGTAAATGGCATCAGGCAGTGCTTGTTTTAATTGGGCTGCTAAACAATCTGTTGGTATGACATCAAATCCAACTCCGGGACAAAGTACGATGTTAGCTCTTTCTGCAGCTAAGTTTTGGCTATGAGCATATTCAAAGACAGAAATTTCGCCAGTAATATCTAGGTAGTGGGTTCCTGATAGAATACATGCTTTTATCATAGCAAGGCTGGTTGAGGAAAATGGGCCAGCACAATTTAATATCAATTGCACATCAGCAAATTGTTTTGTTAAGTCTTGTTGATTAAGCAAATTAAAAACACGACTAACAAGCCCAAGCTCCTTAGCCAATGATTTAATTTTATTTAGGTTACGTCCAGCAAGGATCGGATTAAGCCCTCGCGCCCTTGCTTCTCTTGCAATTAATTCTCCGGTGTAACCATTCGCGCCGTAGAGAATCCAGTTGTTCATTTCTTATTCCTAGGAGATAGTTAGCGATAGAATTGAATCGGTCCAGAATATTTCGCAACAACAGTATCAGATGTAAATAAGGTTATCCCCTCTAAGGTTGCCTGAGCAATTAGAATCCTATCAAAGGGATCTTTATGAATAGAAGGTAAATTTTGAATAAATACCGCATGTGAACTTGTGATGGGAAGTTCAACATATCCATTATCTAAAAGTCCTCTGCGTAAAATTCGGGAATCTGCTTGAAAATCTTCCCTACCCAAACTATTTTTTATGGCAATTTCCCAAAGACTCGCAGCGCTAAAAAAAGGTTCGTTAGAATTATCCTCAAGTAAGGCACGAACTTCAATTGGTAATTCATTAGGGGCTCCGGCTGCCCACAAAAGTAAATGAGTATCAAGAAGCATTTTCATTTTGTATCACCAAAAAGATGTTCAATTGTTTCAGATCCCATTTTATCAAAATCATCTGGGACAGTGAGCTCCCCTATCATAAATCCAAGGCGACGTTTAGATTTTTCATCAGGTGTTGCAATAGAAACAACTTTTACCAGCGGTTTACCTGCTTTGGCTATAATAAAGGATTCACCTTGTACTGCCTGGTCTATTAACTTGGACAAATGAGTTTTTGCTTCATGTATATTAACTTGGTGCATAATAAACTCCATCAAACTAAGTTTAATTAGTCTAGTTTAAAATTCTTTTTTAGTCTAGTTAGTTTTTAAGCCTTTTTGGATGACCATTTCGTAAAAGTATTTGTGAACTATTTCTGGAGAAATTTCAATCAACTCAAGAATCCAATCTGAAAATTGCAAGGCTTTCAAATTTCCTTCCTGATAATGACGTTTTGAATCACAAAGCCCAGTTGATCGTGAAACGTCTAGAATCTTCGCTATGGCGGCCTTAACAAACGGGCTTTTTTCCAGGATCCCGGCCGATACTCAATATCTGAACAAGGCCTCGTGCTTATCTTTTGTTGCGCGCTCCTCTAAACACCAATTCGGGCTTATGTTAGAATATATAGTTTTAATATTCACTTAATATTTGTCACCTATAATTTAGATATTCTAACTCTTAAAAATAATACTATCTTATGAGTACAAATCGCCAACTTATTGAAAATATAATCAAATTAGATTTACAAAATGAGCAGGATGTTGACGCATTTCTAAGTCAAGATCTTCCTAGTGAAATTGATTTAAACGAGCTTGATTTTCACATGCTAATAAGGGCAAATAAAGCCCTTAAACAATTAATATTAAAAGAATTTACACCAGAAAAAAATAAAAAAAACGCCCAATTTCTCCACCAACAAATCGATCAAAAAATAGATGAAATAAGAAAAGCTGTGCCAAAGAAAGAAATTGATGAAAAATTGGCAAACATTCAAAAGGCCTTAACTCAAGAAGATCAAAAATTAATTATTCAATCTTTAATTGATTTTCAATTATTTTTTGATCGGAAATTTTCAACATATATTGGTGGAGGAATAAAAACTGCAACTCAACGAGGAGCTGCTGACTTTAATCCGGAAAATGCAATTAATTTTATACAAAATATCTATGGTAATAATTTTGATTCTTTTCAACTAGTCAACGAATATGGAGCGGTTTTACAAGAAACCATTAATATACGTTATATGAATGAGATTGCTCCTTCAGAAAATCCCTTGATGATAACTCTATTCAATAGACTCAGTGTAGCTTTAAAAGTATTTGCCGGACTAACTAAATCAGATTTTTCCGATATAGAAATGCCTAAAAACTACGAAAAATGGCCTGCAATTAATAAGGCTGCCAAGACTAAGGTCATCGATAAAGAGCTTATTTCTTTAAATTTTGAGTACAACATTAAACACGCCCGCGAAATTCATGAAAAAAAAGTAGCTACCATGAAAGCAACTAACCCAATAACCTCCCTTCCTAATTCTTACCGGGACTATCTAGCAATTACTCATCTAGAAAAGGTAACAGATAAATACGATAAACTTGATGAAAACAAGAAAAAAACCCTAGAGGAAAAGTATAAGACCGTTAATCCTACGTTAGAGGATATTCAAAAAGTGCAAGACAAAAACTTTAGAAGTACTCTCGCAGAGCAATTTATACATGATGTAAAATTAAATATTGAACATATCGATTGGACAGATAAGGTAAATCAACGCATTGGTGGTACAGCTATTCAACTTAACGGAAAAACAACCCGCGTCCCTACCAATGTGGCGACAATCTATAAATCGTGTATTAAAGCGGAAAGTGATCATGACTTCCGTAATCATTTTAATAAAATAGTCTCTGTGGGTAACAATGCGGCAAAAAACCACCCCTTTTTCGGTAAACGACATGAAGACACGCAAAATTTCTATGATACTTTCGAAAAAGCGATTGAAAATGCAAAAGCTTACCGCCCTATAAAGTGAACTGAGCACAGAATTTGTTAAAGCATTGATGTACGCCCACTGTCATCTAGATTTTATAATCTGCCACAACAAAGGGATTAGTCGATACAAAGTTTTGTGACAGAGGCTCTCCTTCATTTATAAATTTTAATCCGAGTTTACGCTAGCACACCCTAATCAGGCCACTTGATTTAAACTGGCGTAAACTATATAAACCCTGTTTTTTACAGGGACTTTCAATGAAAATCATTACTATTTTAAACTTGGCCTTTCTATCTCTTACAGCGCATGCCTCTTCATGGCCAACCTTCTTTTATCCAGACCATCAGCTCATTATGGATTTGGGGTATTACGATAATACTGGCTGTCCTTGGGGAAAAGTCAGATTGAAACCCAATGTCATCAACGTCAGCCGCTATACTTGCGAAGAGTATTGTCCACCGGAATGGGAATGGACAGCAAGGTCAGATGGGAACTGTCATCCCTTCTCCAGCCTCAATTTTAGGGAATATAAAATTATTCATTATGATAACTACGATTCCGTTACAGCGGTCTATGGAGCAAGAACCTCAAGCGAGATCTTCTTTGAATATGAAATGCATACCTTAGCGGGTACATCTTGGTTCTGCACACAATTTAAAAACATGATGGACTATGTTGTCTGCGCTAATGATACTTAGTGCCTTGGTTCAAAGGCTTCGTCATTGTAGCGCTTTTTAGCGCGCTAGCGGTAAGTAGGATCGTTAAGTTCGGAAACCTGGGTATCGCTCATCAAATACTCATCCAGAGAGCAATCTGCTATTCTAATAATAGGGCTAATAGATTAGCGTAAGGAGTACATATGAAAAATGAAACAAAACCGGTGAAATTAGAAAAACCCGCTAAAAGACTCTATCGCTCGCGCAAAGAACGATTAATTGCGGGAGTATGTGGGGGATTGGCAGAATACTTTGACATGGATCCTACTTGGGTAAGAATAATTTTTATTATCCTTATGCTAATCGGCGGCTCGGCTATTCTGGTCTATTTAGTAATGTGGTTAGTAGTGCCTGAAGAACCTTTAGTCTAAGATCACATAGATCCCCGAAAAGTGGGGACCGCGCGCTCAGCGCCAGCATTGAGGTTGGGTTATTTTTAACTCAACCTCTTTCATTTAGCCTTGCCTAGATAAATATCAAAGATAGTTAATAATTTTCATGATAGAATCTTTTTCCGAATTTGAAGGAGAAAAAGATGGCATTATCGGAAGAGCAATACAGATATTTTCATGGGAAGGCATCACAGCGCTTGGCTGAAGTATCAAAGCAATCCTCCTTTTATGGTGGGCTTGAAATAGAAACAAATCCCTCCTTTTGGGATAATATATCCAACAACTTCTCAGCCCATTGGAATTCGTTTATTTTCGAATTATCTTCCACCATTGTGAATAATGCGGAGTATCCAAGTAACTTTCTGCTTAACTTTGGTATTGAAGCCTTAGCAAAAGTAATTTATTTTTTTGCAGAAACAATACCTAATCTTTTCTCCAAAGATGCAGATAATATAGGTGAGAACGATGTAGATTCGGATGGATATACTTATTTCACCTAACACTTTAACTCTGTATTATATCCTCATTAGGTACACTTTCATGCCCGCGCAAGCGGGCAACAATCCATCAAAATTAGTTAAGGCTTAAGTCAAACTGCTAAAGATGATTTGTTTTTATTCCTCTCCCTTATTTATCTGGGAAAGGGAAAATTTTTAAAGCAAAAAATCTCTAAGCTGAAACTTTCAGCTTAGAGATTGATATTAAATACAATTTCCATTCATTACACAGTTTTTTAATGCTGTTGCAAATTGGTAATTATTGTTTGCATCGTAGGTAATTTCCCACTCAAAAACACCGCCTATCCCTGGGTAAGCTTTAGGAGGAAGATATGAGCCGCAACTAGTTGAGCTAGCAATACCTGTTCGTAAACACTGCAAGGCACGTTTTATCATGCCAGTTACCGCAGCAGGCTGACCATCACTAGCACCTGAAGCATTAGGCGAAGGATATCCTAAAACCA
>JACCWL010000297.1 GCA_013697645.1 Tatlockia sp.
CGGTTTGAAATTGACTGAAATCAAAATTAGCTAAATCTATTTCTTTATTATTCATGCTACAGCTCTCCTATTTGTAAAAATTATAACAATTCTTAAAGAGCTGACACACTTATTTGAACACTACCCACAATGTAGTTATTCCAGCTTATTTTAATTTAAATTGGGATTTCATAGAGTTTCTACGTATATTTGGATTTAATAAATCCTATCCTTTAGATAAAGATATTCTCATTGTTCATTCCGGATCAAATTTAATTGATTTTTTTCAACCAGAAAATGCTCCATACGATGATTCCATTGTGTTACCTGAAAAATCAACATACTTGCAAAAACTATTTAAGTCGGGATTTATTAAGCAAATGGAAATCATCCAACCCACTTCAAACGAACCCTTCATTCTTCCTATTAATTCCGATGCTTCATTAACTGTGAGGATTGTTACTGGTTATAGATTAAGTGATCCTTCCTATGAAGCAGTTTATCAACTGGCTAACCTAGCTGCTGTCACTGGGGATAATACATTTGAACGTTGTATTTCCATGAATATCTTGCCTTTTTATTTATCCACGAATTTAAAAAGAAAACTGCCCACACTTTATGCATTAATGAAAATAACTCAAGATCCCGTTCTAGATATTACAGAAGAAGCCAGACAAGGATATAAAGCATTTTTTGATCCTAGTTCGATTATTCAAAATCACAGAGATTATTTTTTTTGTCAACACAATCGAGCAATTAATATCACACGTTATAAAAACCTTAATCTGCCAATCATGATAGATGAATGGCCAAAAGTTTGTTCATATTTAAGATTGAAATTTAATTTCTTTAATAAGCTAGAAGGCATTATTCTGGAGTCTCTTCCTTCCCACTCCTGTGTTGAATTAACTAAACAAGAATCACCTCTTAACGATCTAGGCTTTTTTGCTCATCAGGACATTGCTTTGTATTCTGAACAGAGGAAAGATGTTTACGAGTATAAAAAGACCTTTTGATTAAAATTTTTGATTCACCTTACTTTTAATAGGTAGGTTACAGGATTGATCCTCTGTCGAAAAACCGGTCACCCACATTAAACAACCATGACGAACTCGCTAGGAGTCTGAAACACTAAGGAAGAATGAATGCGTATGCGATTAAAACACTTCACTAAATCATCATTATTGGCGTATTTTCTCCTGGAATAACCGATCGATAATTCTTATAAAAAACATTATTTCTCTTCTTGTCAAAGTTTTAGAACAAGACTACGCTGAAAATAATTTTGCATACCTAACATAGGCTCAAAACTGTCTACCAAACGAGTTGTGTGAATGTAATAAATCACTCAGGCCCTACATTTGAGTTTTGAAACAATTTTTGCTAATAATCATATTGATAGATTGACGAAGTTGATCGATGAATGCTGCCCGGTAGATCCCTCATGCAAAGAAATATTAACTTGAAATCAGAGAAAAAATTTTTGCAAAGCGTTGTCATGCTGGCTTGTGTGGTACCCATTTACGGCGGTCTGTTGGGTGTGCTAAACGGCGTACAATTCCAAGGGATCGGTGGTGTCGATTTAGATAATCATTTTCGTTATCTTTCTGGGGTGCTCCTAGGGATTGGTCTGGCTTTCCTAAGCTCAATCCCCAATATTGAATTGCATTCAAAGCGTTTCCAGCTATTGACCTTTGTAGTCGTGTCAGGCGGGCTGGGAAGATTACTCGGTTTTTACCTAAAGGGTTTGCCGTCAAGCAGCATGCTGTTCGCCCTAATGATGGAGTTGGTTATCACCCCGCTGCTATGCTTTTGGCAACTGTCTTTAACTCGACGTATAGTTTTAGTTAAAGGCTCAGCGCATTAGAATTTAATCGAAGGTTGAGGCTATGACTAAAAAAAACATAAGTTCTTGGATTCTTTTAATTATACTATTAGGATTATTGGGTCTTTTTTTTTGCTTTCGCCTCGATAGATATTTAACCTTTACATCGTTACATGCGCACCAAACCTTATTGATTGATTGGACAAAATCACATTATTTCACATCGGTTCTTATTTTTATGAGTTGCTACACGCTTGCTGTTGCAATATCTGTTCCTGGCGCCTTATTTCTAACCTTGGCTGGTGGGTTTTTATTTGGGGTCGTTTGGGGAACGATTTTGGTTGTCATTAGCGCAACCCTGGGGGCAACCCTACTCTTTTTTGCTGTACGTACATCGATTGGGGATTGGATGGCAAAATCTGCTTCAACCTGGCTAGAGCGTATGCGCCAGGGCTTTCAGAAAAATGCATTTTCCTACTTATTGACCTTACGATTAGTTCCATTATTCCCCTTCTGGGCTGTAAACATAGTCCCAGCATTGCTTAACGTAAAGGCTAAAACCTTCATCCTGGCAACGTTTTTTGGCATCATTCCTGGCTCAATCGTTTATGTAATGGTAGGTAATGGATTAAGCCATTTATTTGCGACTAACCAAACCCCCAATCTTAGCATCATTTTTTCTCCTAAATTCCTCCTTCCTTTGCTGGCATTGGCCGCCCTTTCTTTAATTCCTGTGGGCTATAAATGGTTGCTTTCTAAGCCGAAAAAGACTAAAAAAATCAATCAAATACTCTATGATTTGGCAATCGTTGGTGCTGGAGCAGGCGGACTGTCTGTGGCATCAGTTGCAGCCCAACTTGGTCTTAGAGTGGTTTTGATTGAATCAGGTAAAATGGGGGGTGACTGTTTAAACTATGGCTGTGTTCCTTCTAAATCCCTGCTTGCTGCGGCTAAAATAGCGTATCAATTACGACATACTTCCCAATTTGGTATTAGCGTCAAAAAAGTAGAGATTGATTTCCAAAAAGTCATGCAGCATGTTCATCATGTAATTGCTACTCTTGCAAAAAACGACTCCATTAAACGTTTTAAATCCCTTGGCGTACACGTAATTAAAGCATCTGCGCGATTTTTAGATGCTAAGACTTTAGCTGCAGGTGATGATGTAATCCAGGCAAAACGGTTTGTAATAGCCACAGGCTCCTTTCCCTTTAAGCCTTCGATTCCGGGGCTAGAGGATACCCCTTACCTTACTAATGAAACAATTTTTGATTTAAAAGAACAACCTAAGCACCTAATTGTAATAGGTGGGGGTCCCATTGGCTGTGAATTAGCACAGGCTTTTTCTATGCTAGGCTCGAAAGTTACGATTGTGGAAGGCTTAACGATTCTTCCTAAAGACGATGTCGATTGTGTAACCATTCTACGAGAGCACTTGAATTCCATAGGAATTGTTATCTATGAGAATAGTAAAGTACAAAATATAGCACAGACCCCTCATCAGGACATAAGAGTAACGATTGAAAAGCAAGGGAAAACGGTTACTTTCTCAGGAAGTCACTTGCTGATTGCCGCAGGTCGTCGAGCCAATGTTGATGGCCTTGATTTGGAAAAAGCAGGCATACGTTACTCTGATATGGGCATAGACGTTAATTCCTATTTACAAACCACCAATAAAAAAGTGTATGCACTAGGTGATGTGGTTGGGCCCTACCAATTTACTCATATGGCAAGCTATCATGCAGGAGTTGTTTTACGTAATATTGCCTTTAGAATTCCTTCTAAAATCAACTATCAGGCTGTTCCTTGGGTCACTTATACCGAGCCAGAAATAGCCCATGTCGGTATTTTAGCAGAGGAGGCTTTAAAGCGTACCGATCTGAAAATTACTGAATGGCCATTTATGGAGAATGATCGTGCTCACATCGAGCACACCCCACAGGGAAAAATAAAAGTTATTACAAATAAAAAAGCTAGAATTTTAGGCGTAACTATAGTGGGGCCTCACGCCGGGGAATTAATTCTACCTTGGGTTATTGCAATTCGTGAACAAAAATCCTTACGCGATTTTACCGATGCTATTGTTCCCTATCCCACCTTAAGTGAAATTTCTAAACAGGTTGCAGGTGAGTTTTATAAACCGCAATTATTTTCTAAAAAAACGCGCTGGCTTGTAAGCTTATTAAATAAATTAGGATGATTAAATGATAGAACACCATCTAAGGCAGGGATATCAACGAATTCTTATCAATCCTTTGGCTAATTTGTTAAAAAACAGGATAACGCCCAATCAAATGACGGTGTTATCTGGGTTTTTAGGGCTTTTAGTTTTACCAGTCCTAATGCTGCATCATAAGTTCGCTGCTGTAATACTGCTTTTATTGTCAGGTTTTTGCGACACCTTAGATGGAACTTTGGCACGTCTTACACATAATAGCTCCGATTGGGGTTCGGTATTAGACATCATGACAGACCGACTTGTCGAGTTTGTTGTAGTTTTTGCGCTGTTTATCGTAGCTCCTCCCCAACAAGGTTTGTGCTCTATCTTAATGTTAGGCTCTATGCTTTTATGTATTACCAGTTTTTTAGTAGTTGGAATTTTTACTGATAATGATTCACAAAAAAGCTTTTACTATAGCCCAGGGCTAATGGAGCGTGCTGAGGCTTTTCTTTTTTTTATTGCCATGATGCTATGGCCTAAAGCCTTTGTTTTTCTCGCTATCTTATTTACAATTTTAGTAACCTTAACCGCAGTCATTCGCCTTAGACAATTTTATTCGCAGCAATTACCTTTTCTAGTATCTGATAAACTCAAGGCAACAGACTAAGGGCTGACCCCTAATTGATTGAAAAAACCTCTATTTGAAAAGATAAAGGTAGTCGCCATAACCTGCCTGCTCCATTTGGTTCTTTGGAATAAAGCGTAAGGCTGCTGAATTCATGCAATAACGTAAGCCCGTTGGTGGAGGCCCATCTTTAAAAACATGGCCTAAATGAGAGTTTGCATATTTAGAACGAACTTCCGTGCGTTTAATGAAAAAATAGCTTCTGTCAGTATGCAAAACAAGACTCGATGCCCCAATTGGTTTTGTAAAACTGGGCCAACCCGTTTTGGAATTGTATTTATCTTTAGAACTAAATAAAGGTTCTCCTGAGACAATATCAACATAAATGCCCTCTCCTTCATTATTCCAATACGCATTATCAAATGGCTTTTCTGTTCCTCCTTTTTGGGTTACCTGCTGTTGTAAAGGACTGAGCTTCTTCAATTGTTCTGATTTATTGAATTGGGGGGTATAAGCCATGCCATTAGTCAATATAAAAGTAAAAAATAAAATGCTAATTAGTCTTATCATGCCACACCTCTTGAACTCGCTTATCACGGCCACATTGAGAACGGTAATACTTATAGCGTAGCGGATTTTTTTGATAATAGTCTTGATGATAGGTTTCAGCCTCGTAAAAACGGGTAGAAGGAATAATATCCGTGTAAACTACGGAAAATTGCTTTTCCAAAGCGAGCTTGGATTCTAAGGCTTTGTTTTTTTGTTCTTCATTCAAATAAAAAATAACACTACGATATTGCCGTCCATGATCACAAAACTGAGCATCTTTTACAGTTGGATCTATATGGTGCCAATAATATTTCAAAAGCTGTTGATAACTGACGACTGCGGAATCATAGAGAACTCGTACTGACTCGACATAATTAGTCGCTCCTGAAGACACGAGTTCATAGCTGGGATTAGGTTCTGAACCTCCATCATAGCCTGATACAGTTTTTAAAACGCCTGGGACCTTATCGAAATCAGATTCAACACACCAGAAACACCCTCCAGCAAATATTGCTTCTGCCGTTTTTGCATAGAGCGCTTGAGAAAATAAAATTAAAATGAGAGTTATATAACGCATGGTTTGTACCTTAAAATTTGGATTTAATTATAAAATCAGATGAACAAGGTAGGTATAAGCATACATTGATCATTTATCTTCCCCTACTTTATAGCTTTTTTTATGCTGTATAGCCTTAATTTTTATCAAGCTTACAAAAACCTTGGGGTTGTATCTCAAGAGCGCCATTGAATTTACTCGACATATTTTGAAAAGCGATTACAGCTGTTAATTCAATTATGTCCTGCTCGCTAAAATATAATTTCAATTGATTAAAACATTCATTACTAGGGTGCCTATCAGAATAGGTGATCTCCTCTGCATATTCCAAAGCGGCACGCTCTTTGGGTGAAAATAAAGGTGATTGTTGCCATTTATTAAGTTGCAAGCACTTTTCTTCCGTTCCAGCTCGCTTAATAAACGTGGCTGAATTAATATCTACACAAAATTTGCACCCATTAATTTGTGACACCCTTACTGTAATAAGTGAGCGAAGTTCAGGCGAGATTGGTGATTTTTTTCTATCAAGCGCGCCATAAAGACAGGCTAACGAAATAAAAACCTGGGGAATAGTTGCCCAAACCAAGGACGGCTTTAAAATTTGACCGTATTTTCTTCTTTGATTCCAAAAAAAAGGCTTCAAATACCACGGAGTATTGTTTAAATTTATTTTTGAAATTCTCATGCTGGTATCCCATTTATCTAAGGTAGATCTCATTCACTAGGTTAGCTTAACCAAACTTAGTTTTAGCTGGACATGTGGGTTGAGAAACCAATCATCCACTATCCCACTAACCTTGGTAGCACCTTGTCTTAATCCTTAAATACTACCCATTGTGAACCAATACAATCAATGGGGTTTACTATAGTCCTAACCGCCCAACGGAAGGTGCCGGCCATTTACGCGCACTAAAGCGTGGTTTTAACGCCTGAGTATTTCCAGTGGCTCCAACAACGTGCAAGGATTCAACCAAACGTTGCACAGGTCGAGGCTGTAAGGGCTTAAAAAGAATAGTCTTCATCCCTGCTTCAAGGCAATCATCCAGATGCTCAATTTGCATTAATTCCGTTAATGCAACAATAGGTGTTAGAGGGCATGAACGCCCTTGAGCTTGGTGTTGTTTAATGATTTTGCAGGCTTTTAAGCCATCGAGTTTAGGCAGACCAATATCCATTAAGATGCAATGGTAGTGACGATGACAAGCCATCTCGACCGCCACTTCACCATCGTGCGCACAATCCACCTGACATCCAAGTACTTCCAACATGAACTGGATAATCAGCCGTGATTCCAATTCATCTTCTACAAGCAAAATGCGTTTCATTGTTTACTCCTTATCAACTTCTTCATCCAAAATTTGGGTAAAGAATTCCTTAAGTCAGTTCAATTCACTAACCTAAATTAAGATTAAAAGGGAACTACTAGTGGTTAGGTTTGATGAATCACGTGAGTGACAACACCGCACAGGGAAAAATCCATCTCCTGTGTCACCTCTATGGGGGAATAGTTTGGGTTTTCCGGTAATAACAATACACCACCTGATTTAAGCGATAACCGTTTAACCGTCAATTCCCCATTGATAACGGCAACGACAATCTTTCCGTCAGTAGCTTGCTTTGAGTTATCCACGATAAGCATGGCACCCGATTTAATCCCTGCATTAATCATCGAGTCACCACTTGCTCTTACTAAAAACGTTTTTTCAGGGCGTTTAATTAAGTATTGTTGAAGATTGATGTGGTCTTCGATATTATCATCAGCTGGCGAGAGAAGCCCTGCTGCCACACTGCCCGAATAAAGCGGAATCGTGTGCTGGTAATTAGGGTCTTTGATGGCGCGCACAACGTCTATTTTAGACAAAGGAATGCGTACATGCTTCGTTTCTTCTCGTTTTTCTCGCCCTGCGCCTTCTCTCCTACCACCGTGATTCGACATCATTACACCCGTCATGAAAAATGTTAACTTTTTTCAAGATACGCTATTAACCTAACTTTGTAAAGATAAATCTGTTAGTGAGTTTGCATAGACTTTATGCCTCAAATATGGAGCAAGGTTAATCTTAATAAGCTTAACTCGCGAGAATTTTGACAGATAAAAGTGATATGACAGGCGTCACAAAAAAATGTACCCTAAGCATCTTCAGTAAGCACTTAGGGTGATAGAAAATGCCACATATAATTTCCAACCACATCTCACTTTATTATCAAATTCAGGGAACAGGTCACCCAGTGATTTTAATTAGCGGCGCTAACGGTGATCATCAAAGTGTCTGGCCTCAGTCCGTAGTAGATACATTAGCTAGGCATTTTCAAGTTATTCAATTCGATAACCGTGGTGTTGGTCAATCAGAAAGACCAGACAGCCCCTACAGCATAGAGATGATGGCAGATGATGTATTCGGTTTAGTGCAAGCGCTCCAACTCGGGAAAGTTCATTTAGTTGGCTATTCAATGGGGGGTCAAATTGCAGCTAAATTTGCTGAGAAATATCCTGAGAAAATAAATAAGATGATTGCCTGTGTCAGCTATGCAAATATAAATACGCATGTACAGTTATTTGTAGAAACTCTACTCGAGCTACCTGAATTAAATTTGGCCGAAAGCATCATTGAAAAGATTGCTCTGCCATGGAGTTTCTCAAATCAATATTTGGAAAAGAATTTCGCCTCGTTGACAAAATTAAATGAAAAAACCAAACCAAACTCATTATTAGGCCTTCGGCGACATTTTGCTGCGCAATGTGCATTCAAATCTGAAGCAGAAGGGTTTAGAAATATTAAAGCCCCTACGCTATTTATTGCTGGTGATGAAGATTGGATTTGTCCTCCTGCTGACGTTAAAAAATTCGCAGATTTAATTCCTAATTCGCAGATGGTAGTGTTTCCTGAAGCTGGACATTTGCTTTCCTTAGAACATCCGGATAAATTCGCAAAAGTTATTTGTGATTTTCTAAATGAAACACAGACCTGAATTCTTCCAAGAGTGTTGTGCGGGACAAGGGCATTCGGTTTGCCTAGGCACTCGTTATTTAGATGTATTGCTACTTCTCCAGTCACCGCTCATCCACCTCATTAACAATTTACATTTTATATAGTAAAAGCTGGGTATTATCATCCTTGGGAGCTTTAAATTTATTAAATAATAAATATTAATAATTTCTTAAGCTAATAAATAAACCAAAAAAGTAGATTGCCTTAAATTACCTGTTGCCGAAGAAGGGAGACAGCATGGGGGAATTTAAGATGAATTTATATTCAAAAACACATCGTTGGCGATATCTCCGAGGCAGCAAGGTTGTGAAAAAAAGGATGTAGGATGAGTTTTGCGAAACGCAGGGCTATCACCGTAAGGCGGCAGCGACGTTATTAAGACATCTGCCAATTCCTGATAAAACACCTAAAAAACGGGGTAATCAGATTATCAAAAAAAGAGCTTAAAGTCCGAGCCTCTTTTATTGCATAAAATTGAAGCACTATATAATGTCGCCTTATTAACTAAATTAAAGCAACATTTAATGGCTCTTTTCCTTTTATCTGGCGTTATATACCCAGGATATTTAAGAATATTGCTATTAATGAATCAGAGCCTGCTAAAAAGGCGAGGTCAGTATTAAATATAAGAATATAAACCACACTACTTGCTTTAAATTAAAACAGCATGTATAATCTCGACTTTTAACTAAATTGGGGTATACAAATTATGGCTTTTTATCTATTTCCGGGTGCTATGTACCTACGACTCAAAGAGTTGAATAAATCAGCATCCCGCCCATTAAAAGAAGACTATCAACTTTATGACTTAGCTTGCAAACAATATTTAGGCTTAGGGTTCCTATCTCAATTTATACCGGGAACGAGTGCAAACAAGGCTCGTCAACAATTATCGAATAAATTAGAACCAGCGATCGAAGCGAGTACTTCTGAATCCCGAGTGGAGCATCGACTAGCATTTTTTTACAAATACGCTACTAATTCACGTTTATATTCTTACTTGAATTTTGCGCCAGTATTGAATTTTATAAGTAGGATAATTAATGGTTTTAAATTAGGTGCTGTAACTTATACTACGGGCCATGCTGATTTTATAAATCCTACGCCTTATTCATCACAAGATTTGAGCCTAAAGGATCTCGTAGTAGTTCCTGTACGTCTATCTATCTCAGTGACCTATAAGCTCCTGGATTGGTTGCACAATGGAGTAAATAAAATTTTTAATCTGGGTACACTCGATCATACGAAATCTTCATTACCACGAATATTTCTAAAAGGATTGGCTTCATTAGTTTTTGGACTAGCTAAAACTCCCTTAATAGCTGCCGATGCTCTGGTGCTTTTAGCTGAAGCCCTTGTAGAAACAATCATTATAAGCCCTCTTAATCATTTGGTATCCAATGTTTACGGAGCCTATTCTAATCGTAATCAGAAAGTTCTATTTGCAACAGTGAAGGAACTTCAAGATGTTAAAGAATTAAGGAAAACTGCGAAAGGTCAGGAGGAATGTAGTTATACGGTGATGAAGTCCATGCAACGTACCTCTAAAGAGTATGTCGGGATCGAAAAAGGGCAATTATACAGCAGTGCCGCGAACCCAGAAAAAGTAGTTGCACTAAAGGGTTCGGCTGAAAAAATAGAGAAAAGCGCTGCTCTACTTTCAATTGTCAACTCTTATAGTGCGAAGCAGAAAATTGCTAAGAACGAGCCAGTGGCAGTTGAAGAGGCAAGTTCCATATTAAACTTAGGTGTATAAACTACTTAACTAAAATCTTCATTCCCGCGCAGGCGGGAATAACCTATTTTTTAAATCAAAAATTTTTAGACACTTCTAGAAAACCGTCAACTGTCAGATCAAGTTTGAACTAGTACAATTAATTCAAATCTTTAATCCTCTCAATCTAATATCATTCATCTTAAAAATTCCATTTTTAATTATCAAACAAACTGGCTTCAATACTGAAAAATTAGAAAATGAATTTATGGGCAAAATGATCAAGCTATTTTTTTTATTACTTCTTATTTATGGATTGTTAACGCTTGGCTTTACTCATGATCAAATAATCAATGTTATAAAAATCAAATAATATGGTTGAGTGCAAAAGTCTTTGGTGATCCCTGATTGGACTTAAATAACAAATCCTATTAGAGACAAACTTTTCTTTTATCTACCGCTTTTTAATTTTTACGTAAAATCTTTGCGATAGTTGCAGGCTCACGTTGTAAAAGCAATAAAAGTACCCTTGCAGCTCCATGAGGACTTCTGTCACCTTGCTCCCAATGTTGTAAGGTTCTAGAACTAAAGCCAAAACTGTCAGCAAATTCTTTTCTCGATAGTTTAAGCTTTTCACGAATTGACCGAACATCAATTTCATCAGGTATTTCAACCTTATGCACCGTGGCAGCGTCAGTATTTCCTCGAATATATTCGATGGCTTCTGTCATACCTTGTATTATATCTTTGCCAATATTTCGATTAGTCATGGTATTGTCCCCTGTGTTGCTTACATTCATCTTTTAAAATTTGAGCAAGAGCCGAAATTTGTTTCTTTTGCTCGGGTGTTAAATTTTCTTGTTCACCTTTTCCATAAGCTGTTAATAGAAAAAGAGGCGAGTGCTCATCATAAAAGTAATAGATCACTCTAGCACCGCCGCTTTTTCCTTTGTTTTTACTTCCCCAGCGGACTTTTCTTACTCCACCAGTTCCTAAAAATAATATCTCCTGCTTCTGGGTTGCGAGCAATGAAATTAAGAAATTCATCTCTCTCATCAGAACTTATTGAGCTGCCAACCTGTGACAGAAACCCAGGAAATCCAATTATCTGTGATTATAAGGCGCATAGAGTTTAATCGCCCCGTTCTACAAGGCGTTATTACCATTCCCTCCCTTACTCAACTTAAAGATGATCCGCTTCGCTTTGTAGGGGTATAACTCAAACGATTAGGCTTAAAGCAAAAAGGGTAGTGCGAGCTGACAAGGGGGTTATCAACCATATGTTTGTGGAGTGTTTATTAAGAATTTCTTTTCCTTGCCGAGTATCAATTCGCCAAAAGGAGACAAATATAATTATTTCAATTCAATTGGCAGTTTTCCATTGAGTGAAGCTCGCTATGATGGTATGTGTTTTGCAGATTTTACCTTAAAATAAACCAATGGGTCTATTTGATTTCAGTCTATAATTAGTGACCCCTTATTGAAATAAGGTAATCTTATCCAAGTTTTTCTCTATTGGAGATGGATAGGCAGAATGACAATAATAGAGGAAGAACAGCTCTCATGGCTCAGAATAATAAAAGAATATTGATTGTTGAAGATAATCCAACGGCGGCATTAGCTGCCAAATGTATTTTCAAACAACTTGGATGCGATGTTGAGCATGTTGAAGATGGCGATAAGGCAATTCTGTTAGTTAAGAAAAAACCTTATGATTTAATTTGTATGGATATTGGGTTGCCAACGATATCTGGAACAGAAACCTGCAAGGCAATTCGACTTTATGAAGCCCAGCATCAACTAAATCCAATCCCTATAGTAGCCGTGACAGGCAATAATAGCCCTGATGAAATGAAAGAATATTTAGACGCAGGGATGCAAGAGGCCATCCAGAAACCCTTAACAAAGGAAATGGCTGTGCATTTTTTATCGCTCTGCAAGTAAAAAGGAAGTTAGCGTATTAGCTATTTTTTAAGGTGGCAGGGATGGAAAGGGTAAAGGTCGAACCTTTATTGACTTCGCTCTCTACGCTAATGGTCGCATTTAAACTATTTGCCCGTAGTTTAGCAAGGTATAAACCAGCACCCACACCCTTAAATGTCGCTCCGTATTTATTCGAACGTGACAGTTTTGTGTATTGTTCAAAAATATAGTCAAACTTATCAGATGGAATTCCTATGCCGGTATCAGAGACCGTGATGTGAAAAAGTTCTCCTTCTTTCAAAACCGAGACCGTAACTTCTCCTTCTTCTGTAAAATTAATGGCATTTGAAAGTAAATCATATAAAATTTCATGGAATTTTTTTCTGTCTGTTTCGATGATATCCTCTTTTTTTGGTTTTAAGGGATGGATGATTAATTTGACATTTTTTGAGCCAATGGTAGGTCTAAGTCCTGTTTCAAGTGCTAATAACTCGAGAACAATGGAGAACACTTCAGGTTTAATCGTAAGATTTGAAATTGAGGTTGCAGAGATTATCGATTTTCGAACCACTTCACAGGCATTAGCCCTTGCTGCCAAAATTTCAAAAAGCTCTTTTAATTCAGGGTACTCATCCGAATAAGCATCTAGCATTTGAGCGATAGAACCAACATCAGAGATGGGTGTTGCTAAATCATGTCCCATGTTGGCGATAAACTCGGTCATGATGTAATTCGCTGCTTCGGCTTTATCTTTGGCTAAGTGTAATTCTTCTTCCATTGTCTTTCGGTCAGTGATATCAGTCGAAATCCCCAGGATGCCTACTATCTCATTTTTATTATCATAGAGGGGATTTTTACTGGTTAAAAATATTTTTTCAATCCCATCGACCGGAATGGTATCTTCAACGATGCTATTACAGCCTTGTTGAACAATGGAGAAGTCAATCGCTTGTAACGTTTTTATCCGTTCTTGAGTCCATTTAAAATCGTAGTCGGTTTTGCCCATAATCGCTGATGGGGTAGCTAGGTTTAAAAGTTTTGCCGTGTTCTTATTGCACCCTTGATAGAAGCCCTCCCTATCTTTCCAATAAACGAGTTCGGGTAAATTTTCAATAATTTGATTTAAATTAATGGATTCTTTGCTGGCAGTATTGTTGTTTTCTAAACCCCCTAACGGGTGGGGTGCTTCCTTTGAATCAATGAGAAAACCTGTGAGTAATGACCATTGTTCCTGTTCAACTTGGACAATAAATCCTTGCCATTTCTGAACGTTGTTATTAAACAAAAATAAATCTGAACCATCAAACTTCCCTTTGTTATTAAAAAATAAAGGGAATTTCAATTGATTAAAGAGTTCTATAACGGATCTACCAATCAAAGAGGTGCTTTTTTTCAAACCGAGAATCACTTTGGCATAATCATTGATATATTCTATATGGAGCGTTTCATTAATAGCGATTAGCGAAATTTTTGATAAGGTTTGTAGTTTCCCAAAATTAATCAATGCATTCTTTGAGATTTTCATCAATGATCCTGTATTTTTCACTTAAGTATCGCTTTATTAAGTGTAATATAGTCCCGCTGTTTTTGTTATTAATTATGGTTTCGTGATTTGCATACGATAGTATGGTTAAGCTTTAACCTTATTATAGGTAGCCCATCCGTTAGTGGGCTTACCCATTAAATAATAAGGGACCACGGGTTGAATGGTTTAGATAGCTGATAAATAGTGGTCTCTCAGCTCTAAACTGTCATAGAGTAGCTCATCTCTTGTGACACCTGGGTCTTCTATTCCATAAATAGAAAAAGGAAGATTACTTTGAGAAACAAAGGGTTAAAGCAATTGATTAATCCGCTAATGGATGACAGAGAAAAAGTTAAGTTGTTTATGGGTCATTTTTCTTCAAAAGAAGGGGCGTGTTTGATTGATTATTTAGAGAGGCATTTATTAGGGTTGAACTAAGTTCTTTGATGGTTGGATTGTGATAAATCTGAGTTGCTGGGAGCTTACAGTGAAAATGGCAATTAATGTTTTCAATTAAACGAATTGCCTTAAGAGAATGGCCTCCTAAAGCAAAAAAGTCATCTGTTACCCCTATTCCCTCAATTCCTAATTGTTCCTGCCATAATTGAGCTAATTTAGATTCCACCTCATTGGTAGGCGATTGATAATCATTGGCAACGTTTAACTCAAAACGTGCAATGTTTACCTCTTGGAATGATGAATTAGCATGATTGGGCTCGCGTGAAACCGGTTCTAAATGAATATCACTATTTGAAATAGCGATGCGCGTATCCTGTCCTTGCAGAAGGTTTAAAAAGAGTTCTTGCCCCTGAAGGGATGAGATAGCATTTCCCTTTCCAATAAACGTTGCTTTCCCTTTTAAGGCAGCTTCAGCCGCTATCCCTACGTCTCGCCAGGTATTCCAATTAATACTCATCACAAAGGGACAAGAGGAAAATAGCTCACTGGTGGCGATTGCATCTAAGCAAGCATTTGCTCCACTATAATCAATGTGACCAAATCCACCAAGTAAAGCAGAAAGAGACGATTTTAAAATGACAAAATCAAGAGGCATGTTTTTTAAGCATTGTATTAAGTTATAAGTGCCATAGATTTTGGGCAAGAAGACTTCCTGAGCAAACTTTCTTGATTTAAATTCAACTAGTTCGACATTGGATACTCCTGCCGTATGAATAAGACCATCGATTATTCCAAAACGAGAAACGACCTCTCGAATAACGTTATCCAATGCCTTAAATTGAGAAATATCGACTTGATAAAGCAAAACCGTTGCACCACGTTCTTTTAATTTGCTGATTAGATTAATTTTTTCATAATAAAGATGACTTGGGTTTTGAAGTATGGCTTGCCATTCAATGTCGGGTGGTGCTTTTCGTCGGGAAAGTAAAATAAAGATAGGATTAGCTATTGTTTTAAGGATTCCTTCACAGCAACTCAATGCAATGCCACCAAGACCCCCAGTTAATAAATAGACTCCCTTGTCTTTTAAACGCTGAATTTTTTTCGGTTGCCATTTTACAGCACAGTACATTAAGTGCCATTGAAACCCATTTCTGTAGGGTCTAATTAAGGATGCCTCGTCCCATTCATCATTCAAACAGGAGTCAATAATTTTACGTAAAAGATTACTATCCTTTTGCGGTTGCTCTGCAACATTCAGGTCGATTAATTTAAACTTGAAATTTTCATGTTCCTGCATGATTACTCGACAAGAGCCATTTAACGTCGCATTAATGGGATTCATGGTTTCTGTGCCAAGGATTTGCTGGGTTCCGGTGGTTATTACGCCTACTTTTAATGAAACCTCCCTCCCTACCTCCTCAAGAAAGGCTTGAGTTAAGTTTAAAAGACTATAAAACCCTAACCCTAATTGTTTATCGATTGTTTCTGGAGAAGTTATTTCCTTGTTCACATCAGAATAAGACGCTACATGTAAGATGATGGGGTTTTTAAGGGACGTTTTTACCGTTTGAAAAAATTGAAGGTAATGGTCTTTCTTGTTCAAATCAAGGGTAAACGAGCGGGCATTTTTTTCTGAATAGTTTGGGTTGTCCCTAATAACAATAGGCTTAATCTTGCTGCGCTTAAGTAACTTTATCAATTGATCGCCTAACCCGCTTTCATCACTAAAAATGATCCAGGAATACTCACAAAGGCTTGTTGTCACAAGTGGAGGAGCTAATTTTGTATAGGCTTTTTGATGAGACCATACCGGTATATACCACTTAGGCTTAGCTGAAATGCTCTTTAGTTCGTCAATATCAGGTTCTATCCAGTATCGTTGCTTTTGAAACGCATAGGTCGGAAGGGGAACATGCCTTCGAGGAGCATTGTCATAAAGGGTATGCCATTGTATGGGAATACCTTGCTGCCATACCGTGCCAAGCACACTAAGAATTTGGTTAATTTCTCTTTTTTTCTTATTACGATTAGATAAAGTGTGAGTGCTGACTATTTGTTTCTTTTGTTTGAGCGCTATTTCTTTAAGAAAACCAGTTAGGCTTTGACCTGGGCCAACTTCGATAAATAAAGGGTGGCTCTTTTCTAGTAATGTTTCAATCCCTTGACAAAATTGTACAGTTTGTCGTAGTTGTTGATACCAGTAATCACAATCAGTCACCTCGTTTGAAGAAATCCAAGTCCCTGTCACATTGGAGATGATAGGAATTTTCGGAACAGCGAGGGTCAAATTTGAAAACAATGCTTTAAAGGGTTTTTCAATGTTTTCCATCATTCGACTATGGAATGCATGATTTGTTTTTAATTTAAGAAACGGTTTCCCAGTTTTTAAGAGCAATTGCTCTAATTGATTAATTTCAGATTTGTCCCCAGCCACTACAAACGAATTGGTTGCGTTGTGCAAGGCCAATTCGGTGTGATACAAATAAGACGATAGCTCCTTTTTGGTACACTCTATAGCTAACATTTCACCAAGAGGAACACTGGCCATCAAAAGTCCTCTCTGACAGACGAGTGCGATTGCCTCTTTAAAAGAAAAAATGCCCGCTATACACGCGGCTACATATTCACCGATACTGTGACCAATCATAGCATTTGGTGTTAATCCATAATGAATGAGTAGTTTCGCTAAGGCATACTCTATAATAAATAAGGCGGGTTGAGCATATTGAGTTTGATTTAAATGCTCTTCAGAAGGAGTATTGATAACATCAAGTAAATCAATGCCAAGATAGGGTTTGGCTAAATCAATACCGCGTTTTACTAAGGCGGAAAAAAAGGGGATTTCTTCCATTAATTGAGAAGCCATCTGGTGATATTGCATGCCTTGGCCAGGAAACATAAAAATGACACTAGGGCGAATACAACGGTCTTTACTGCTTGCTTTACCCCATGACAAATTGTTAATTAGTTCCTCTTTGGTATTACCTAATCCGAAACATCGCCACTGAAATGTTTCTCGACCGGTTTGAAGTGTATAGGCAACATCTGCCAAGTCTTGATTTTGGTTTTTTAAAAAATTAGTGAAATTTTCTTTGATTTTTTGAAGTGCTTTCTCAGTTTTTGCACTGAGTACCATTAGGTATTCACTGGTTTTTTCATAGGGAACAGGCGATTGAATGTGATCACTTAAAACCATATGGACATTAGTGCCACCCACACCGAATGCACTTACCCCAGCATGGAGTGGGTTTGCGCTTTTAGGCCAATTCATTAATTCTTGATTAATAAAAAAAGGACTTTCCTCAAAATTAATAGTCGGGCTTGGGGTTTCAAAATGCGGCATGGGTGGAATTTTTTTGTAATATAAGCAAAGGATTGTTTTAATAAGCCCCGACATGCCTGCGGCTACATCCGTATGCCCTATGTTTCCTTTGACAGAACCTAAAGCACAATAGTGTTTTTTATTTGTTTGCTCCCTAAAGGCTGCTGAAAGTGCTTGAACTTCAACGGTATCCCCTAAAGCGGTTGCTGTGCCATGCGCTTCTATAAAACTTACATCATCTGCTTTTACTTGAGCGCGCATTAACGCTTCACGAATACAGGCAATCTGACCATCAACACTGGGTGCGCTATAGCCTAACTTATTTGAACCATCGTTATTAACGCCAACTCCTTTTATGACTGCATAAATGGTATCGTTATCTGCCAGTGCTTCGTCTAAACGTTTTAAAATGACTACACCTGCGCCATTGGAAAAGACAGTACCTTCTGCTCGGCTTTCAAAAGGATGGCACTGACCGTTTAAGGATTCGATGCCACCTGGTTTGTAAATATAACCATCATTTTGAGGGACCGCGATTGAAACAGCACCTGCCAAAGCAACATCACTTGTCCCCATCATGAGCTCTTGGCATGCTTGGGCCACTGCAACCAATCCAGTTGAGCAGGCTGTATTGATATTAAGACTTCGCCCTTTCAGATTTAAACGATAAGACACTTGAGTACTTAACATGCCAACACTTGATGCAATACGTTGTTGAAACCTGTCTAATTCTTGCCGAACCCAACTATTCTTTAGTAAATTTTCATGTAAGTAGGTGCTATCTGCCATCCCTGCAAAAACGCTAATAGTTTTAGTACCCATTTGACTGGGTACAACCGCTGCGTGTTCAAGTGCTTCCCAAGCGCACTCTAGAAAAAGACGTTGCTGTGGATCGGTAATGGATGCATCAGTTGGACTGAAACCAAAAAAGTTGGCATCAAATTTATCAATATCCGCTAAAATTCCTCTTACTGGGACAAAATTCCTCTCCCCAATTCGAGGGTTATTTAACTTAGCCAGTTCTTCGTTGCTAAAGCGCTCAAGGCAGTCCACGCCGCGACAAAGATTATCCCAAAACTCCTCTAACGAATTTGACTTAGGAAAACGACAAGCCATACCTATAATGGCTATAGGGGTGCATTTGTTAGCTTTAATGGCCTTAACAGAGGGCAAATCTAACTTACCCTCTAAATAACGGCTTAGTTGAAGGATAGTGGGATAAGCGATAATCGTTGCAACTTGTAAATCAGATTGCAAAACCTTGTTTATCCTAAAACAAGCCTCTGTAATCAACAAGGAATTAGCGCCTAGCTCAAATAAATTTTTATCAACGTCAAGGTAGGTTCGATTCAGTAAATCCTGCCAAATGAATTTTATATGTTCTTCAATTGCTATGGAGGGTAACGACTCTCCGGTACAGGACAAATCAATAGGAGGGATTTGGTAAAGTTTAGTTTTATCCACCTTTCCGACTGTAGTGAGCGGTAACTCCTTAACCAAAATATAGTTTGCCGGAAGCATATAAGCTGGCAAAGAGAGACTGAGAAATTGACGAATTTCATCAGCATCAATCAGTTTAAGAGGATTTTTGGCTACAATATAAGCGTTTAATAGTTGGTGTGAACCTCCACCAATCTCTACTAGAACGGCTGCAAGACTAATTAAAGGGTGTTGCATCAAATGAGCTTCAATTTCATTTAAATGAATTCTAAACCCTCCAATTTTTACCTGATCATCCAAACGTCCTAAAAAAAGAAGTTTGCCAGAAGGCAGTCTGCGTACCTTATCGCCTGTTTTATAAAGCCTATCAAAAGGAGCCTCTGAACAAAAAGGGTTGGGGATGAATTTTTCTTTATTTTGTAGGGGGGAATTGTGGTAACCCACTGCCAAATTAATACCACTAATATACAATTCACCTTCTGAGGTAAGCGATTGATGTTCATCCAGGATATACAGCGTTACCTTGTTGATTGGCTTTCCAATGCTTCCCAGTTCCACTTCATCCTGGAGGCCATTTTCATTCATTACATGCCGACAGGTGAAGGTTGTCGCTTCCGTAGGTCCATAACCATTGATTAAATTGACAGGCAATTTATTAGTCTTACGATAAGCCATAAACTCCTTCAATAACGACGTATTGACCTGTTCACCGCCAAAAATAATCACATGAATTTCATTTAAGGTGTCTTTCGCTGATCGAATTAATTGATGAAAATACCCGGTAGGTAAAAATAAATACCTTATATCATTCCTATCAAAGAATTGTTTTAGGAGGGAGTAGTCGCCTCTTATTGTGAAAGGAATAATTACCAGAGTGGCGCTATTTAATAAGGCGCTCCATATTTCAAAGGTATTTCCATCGAAAGCAAGGTTAGAAAATTGTGCAACCCGCTCTTTCTCTTGAACGCTGGCATAATTATCCCCCTTTACTAAATTGACAACCGCTTGATGGGAAATAATGACGCCCTTAGGAAGGCCACTAGAACCTGATGTGTACATCATGTACATTGGAGCGTTGGGTTTAATAAGGTGTTTCGGATTTGAAAGGGGGTAACTTGCTGATTCTACATGCAGGTTTTTAATAAGGTAAATATCAATGTCTTTTTTATTTAAATACTCTAAATAGTGTTCAGTCGTGACGAGAAGCCTAGGATTTGCATCCCTTATAAGTGCAGTTAAACGTTGTTTAGGCGCTAGCGAATCGAGGGGTACATAAATGGCTCCCGCCTTACTAATAGCAAGCATGCAAACCATATAATCAATACTTGGATCTAACAAAAGGCCAACAAAATCACCGTTTCTTATCTTTCTTGACTTCAGCCAATAGGCAAATTGGTTCGCTTTTTCATTGAGAGCTTGATACGTTAAATCGATACCAGTATGGCTGATAGCTACATGATTCGGTGTGTTATCGACCTGAGTTTCGAAGAGATCAACCACACTGTGGCCGCCATCTTGAGGAATTTTGTCGATCATTGCTTCAAGCTCCGTTTAAAAACAACTCACATTATCTACTATTGAGACATTGTTTTGCAATGATTTAGACAAATCGTTACTCCTACGCTCACAATAGAGGAGGGCGTAAAAATCTCAGACCTATTCTTATCAAAATTTAGTTCGTTTTAGGCTATGTTGGGCACTATACAAAATGCTTATCTATAGGCTTTGATGGAGAAACTATGGAGTTTGAAACAGATATCTCAATATGACTTTTCATGTTTAAAATACGAATAAAAAAAATACATTATGTCATAAATCACCCAAACAACAAAGAAAATGCTCACTTTTTTTAAGTAAGAAGTAAAAAGCAAGACCTGCCCCCTTTTTTGGTGCGCTTTGAGCGGCGGGAGCTTGAAACGGCGTGTGAGGAGAAACGGAACTGCCAACCCACTTAAGCCGTAAAAGATGCTCAATATTTTATTAAAAAATTTAAATCAGCATCATTATTTTATTTGACCATTTTAAATGGCCTAATTGATACACCATTAAAATCATAATAGCATGTTTATAAATGATTTTTATTTCTTAAAGTGGGTTGGCAGTTCCGTTTCTCCACGCACGCCTCATTCCACAAATGAACTTGTTGCCCTATTCAATGTGTTGTTCATTGAAGGATATTCCTCTTCAATTCTTTAATTTGCTCCCGCAAATTTATTAGAAATCTATCCCCATTCAATGCATCACCCTTCGCATAAAAAGCTAAGATATTATCTATCTGACATAGTTGTCCACTAAAAATAACTTTTTGCAGAAGTTTCTATGTTCATTTTCCTTATTTTTTTCCACTGTACCCCACTTTTTTGAAAGCCCTTTTTAAATCTAAAGATAGCGACTTTCATCAATCAAACTTTCATAAGGTATATATAATCCTTTATGGAGTTTTTTGTAGGAAGGTACGAAATTTCCCAGCACACTCCTATAATCCTTTACCAGTCTAGGCTTTAGCCATTAAATCGATTTTTTCATTGGCAATCAAAATTTATATAAGTTCATGTAATTAAGCCATTTTTTATTGAGATAGAATTCATATTTCCCTACCAGGATGATTTGACTCAATACAAAACAAAATGTACCTGGTTCTTATAAACCAATTTATACGCCCTGCTTTCTCTAGCTATAACGGCTCGCAATCATAAACTGCTCATCCCGCGAACAATACTCAAATTTGACCCGAATTAATCGCGAATATAATATAGACCGTTCGTAAAGGAGCGGTTTCGGACATGCCTTTTTATCGTGTACGAAATTATCTATTTTAATTTCGTACAGATGTTGCCATTCCCACATGACTTTCGGACGAATTTGCCTATGGCTCTTATTGTCGTGTCTCTTCCTCAGTTATCTGGAGTTTCCGGATAACTGCCATCTGTTCATGGATCAGGTGGATTATGATTGTGAGCGCTTACAACTACCTTATATATCAGTTTTAATCCCCAGGCTCAGTACTTCAACAGCATTGAGACAGGGCCAGTGCATGGAAATCAAACATATTGTGTCTAAAGCCGCTGAAAATGCGTTGCGCCTTGCCGCTCTTTTCCATCTGTTTCCAGGAAAAAAGAGCTATATCACTGTTGAACACCTCAAACAGGCCATTGTTCTCTTGCAAATGATATTTACAGGAGCAAGACGCTTGCTAGAGTAATGACATTAATTTCATTATTAAATGCAGTACCTGCCATCACCCTAACAACAACCAAAACAGCTCGTGTTAATTACACCCTCGGATTCTAAATATTTGTCTAAAAGATTCGCCAAGATAGGAAATAGAACAAATTTTCTTAATGCATACATTTAGCACATTGTGGGACTATGAAAACTGGCCTATTAGCTTTTTTAAAGTGAGAATGCCCCAACTGCTAATGCAGTAATAATATTGGTTAACATAAGCCCTAAACACCACCAGATGCCTCCTTTTTGAAGATCTCCAAAGGAAATTTTGCAAAGCCCAACTAGTAACCATAATGCAGCCACAAGAGGACTCAACATATGTATAGGCGTCCCCATTAGTGAGGCTCTACCGATTTCTGCAGAGGAAATTCCATGAGCAGTTGCCACATGATTAAGCACGGGCAATATACCGAAATAAAAAGCATCATTAGATAAAAAGAAGGATAGTGGCGCGCTTAAAACCGCGGTGATAATCCCCATATGGATACCCAAGGCAGAAGGGATAATTGATATCAATGAATTGGCCATGGCATCAGTCATCTTCGTGCCTGTCAGTATGCCTAAAAAAATTCCTGCGGCAAATACTACTGAGGAAACTGTTAAAGCTTCCTTGGCATGAGCGACCATTCTTCCCCTCTGCTCTTCGGCAACAGGAAAGTTAAGCATAAGTGCCAATGGAGTTCCTACGAGAAAAATAATTAAAATAGGTATTTTTGTTATCATTAACATAAGCATTAGGGTTAACGTTAAGATAAGGTTGCTTGAAAATAATTGTGGACGTTTATATTTAGCATTTTTTTGTAAAATTTCACTTGAAATATGATTTATGATGGATGAATCCATTTGGATAATACCAAGCCTCGCTTGTTCTCTTTTACCTAGAATATAACTGGTGAATAAAACCCAAAGATAACCCACAATAATCACAGGTATTAAAGGATGAAAAATATCTGCGGCCTCTAATTTAAATACCGCCAAAACTCTTGCCCCAGGGGCAGACCAAGGAAACATATTTTTAACGGCAGTGTCCATGGAACAAATAACTGCCAATATCACGGGATTAATATTTAATTTTCTATACAAAGGAAGCAGAGCAGAACACACCACCATAAAAACAACAGCGCCCTCTCCTTCTAATGAAGCAATCATTGCTAAAAAAGTCGTCCCCATAACAATTTTTAGAGGATCTCCATGTACTTTTTTTAAAAGAATTATGATTAAGGGATCGAAAAGACCAACATCCATCATAATTCCAAAATAGGTGACTGCGAACAACATCATTATTGCAGTGGGTGCTATAGCGATAATGCCTTGAAGCATCATGTCACTAACCTGTTCACTATAACCACATAGAATAGCAAACAAAATTGGCACTATGACTAAAGCACAAAAACCCGATAAACGTTTAGACAGGATTAAATACATGAAGGTTATTATCATGCACCATCCTAATAACGCTAACATAATATTCCCCCGTTAATAATACTTCTTTCTCTCTAACAAGAGCCTGTTTTTAAAAAAGCCTTAGAAAGAGGAGCTTTTGACCGTTTTAATGCCTCGTGCCCAATTTGCTCTTCGATAAATTTGTATGGCCAAACCTCAGGACTATCGTATTCGTCAATGTGCTAGCTTTGTTGTGGAAAGCCAAGATTACCTTCCTCACTCCCTATCCATGAGAGAGCACCTTGTTTATATTCTTTGGAATTACTTAAAAAGTTTCCAATTTGCTCTAAAGCTAGGAGCAATGCTTGAATTTCATCAATGCCACCAGCCCAGGTTACCTTTCCATCTCCTATGCCAATAATTTGAAAAGGGCAAAAGTAATCTTGGCCATCAGGAAAATTCTGTGGCTTGCCTATTATTACCGTCACAGTGGTTGAATTAATATCATTTAATTTCAATACTCTACTTAGGAATAACTCACCAATTGTCGTTAACTGCATATAAACCTCATTATTTATAAAGGGCATTTAATAATTTTAAATAACGTTGAATCATTCAGTTACATAAATCCTGGCTCATTGGGTGTTTGTAAAATTTATCTCAAGGTACTGCTTTGCATCCTCAAGTAAATTCTCAACCTCATTACTATTTTTTTCAGAATAAATGGTGTTATTTTCATTTTTTGAGACAGATTTGATATGAGTATTAAAGAAAGTTAAATCGTTGGGGGATACTTTTTGCGCACTCAACCATTTCAAGGTAGTAACTCCCTCTGGATGGTGGTATGGCGTAGAGTGTTTTTTATGACTGTTTTGGATCTCCTGTAGATCAGTGAATAAAACCACTTGGACTGTTGTGATATGGTGTAATTGCAGATATTTCATAATCTTAAAACGATGCTCCTGAGTATCTGTAGCAATAATGTTAATCTCATTTCCTATTTTTAAACGCCCCCTGCTGCGATATTCTTCCTTAAAAAGAGTATGCATTGAAATTTTATTTTCATTTTCTGTAACCAGGATCACTGGAAATTGATTTTGTAAAAAATAATTATGCAATTCCGAAAATTGAAAGAGATCCTGAGGACTATTTATTATTTTTTCAAATAAACGGACTCGATCCTGAAATTTGACTAAATATTCATCAATCTTTTTACCTATTTTAATAAAAAATAAGCTCGTCACCCCCCCTGAAAGATATTCCTTTAGTAACCCATTGATTTGATAGTCGGCAACTCTATTTTGCGTCAGTCGATAAAATGCATAGTTCACTTCATGGAAATCACGCACGTGAGAAGGATAATTAGATTCCAGGCAAAAAAATTGTGTTATGGGAAAATCAAGGTTCTTATCTATATATTTAGACTCATCATTTAGGCACTCCCAGACCTTGATTGTACAATTTTTGGGAAACTCTAAAACCTTAAGTGCTTTTTGAAGATTATCTACGGTTGGATTAGCAACAATTTCCTGCATATTAATTTGATACTTAATAATCTTGTCAATTATATTCTCAAGCCTAAGCACTTGGTCTGTAGCGTCCTTAATATCTTCTAATCTCATGCCAGATTGCTTTAAGGCTGCAAAATTTGGATGAATATAAGTGCCTAATAACTGAATGAAATAATAAAATTGAAACATTGCCTGAATTTGATTTTGTAGTGTGCTTAGTTCTTCCGCAGAAATTACTTCATCCATTAAATTGTGTTTCTGTCTTGCACGCACCAAGTAAATTAATAATAAATTGAAATTTGAGAAGGCCTGGCTTACACCCTTCTCAACACAACTTTTGAAATCCAATAAGCAATTATTTCCTGAATTTAAATTTTTATTGGCATAATTGGATACTATCTTTTTAAGGGTATAGGCGTTGCGATTATTAGCTGACATGATTCCAAAAGAAGTTGCTCCAATTCTATGCTCATCCTGCGAACCAAGGATGTCATAACCTCCTTCTGTCAATTCACCGGAAAAGGGAACAGCCAGATAATCCTTGATCATCTCCAAAGGTGACATAATATTAAATTCAGTCTTTGCTAATATTGAGAAAATTGAAGAATTAGTTCCATGTATAAAGGGATTAAACGCTGCTTCTCCTTCATATTTTTGAGCTTTAGGTACTTTAAAATGCTTAATAAGCGGCTCAATTGTAGGGTTTTTCAAGGCTTCTTCAAAAATCGTTGAAAATACATTTTCAGCATGTTTATATTTTTTTTTTTTTTTTAGAAAAATTACTTAGGTGGCTAACAACCTTCTCCCCTTTAAGATCATATACAGTACAGTCGAACAACATATCATGTTGCTCAAAAGTAAACTGATGAATTGCTTTAATTAATTCCATGATTAGATCATGATGGCTTTCGGTAAATCCTTCAACAGATGCTAGGGTATCAAATATATATTTTGACTTAAAATCACTCTCACAACGCATTAGATCAAGATTATCGCCAAGATTGATAATCCATTCGAATATAATCAAATTTGCTTAAATCGGTATTGTAGATGCCTGATGGTAATTTAAATTCATATTCTCTGGGGTTATCTTTAAATTCAATTGCTGCGGCAAATAGTTTTGCCTGTTTTTCCTCTAAGCCTAATTTCTTTAAAATTTTAACCGTATTTTCAGCACTTTCTTTTTCCCATTCATCTACACCTTCTCCCTGCCGAGCCGTATCATGGCATCCCATAGTCATCAGGATAAAAAGCAGGACGGCCTCTTCATCAAGATTTAGATGTTTTGCTATGGTTTGCAGCGATTTATTAACATATTCTGGAAATAAAGTTTGTAGAAGATTATGGATAGCTAAGGCCCATAGGGTTGCATTGCTTGCATGCTGAGCACCATGAACCCCTCGTTCGATATACCCATCTTTAAGATTTTCTTTATGCATCCCACCGAAGGGTTGTAAATAATTGGTCTCAAGCATTTCCTGAAACCAAATTGTAAAATTGGTATTAGTTAAAACTATTCTAGGTTGTATCAACTGTGCTTTATCTGTGGTCAAATGTTTTTTTAATTCATCAGTGTTTATCATCCTAACTCCACAACTTTAAAATCCAAATGGTATAATGTTGCCCATTGTAAATCATAAGTTAGTAAAGATCAATTTTTGATCAGATCGATGTATATATCGGCGATTTAAATAAATATTAAGGTTCTGTGCTTGAATTTTGATCAAAATTCAAGCCCTAACCCATTGCTCCTTATCTTATTGTAAAATAACAACTTTTATTCCTAAGAATATCAAATAATATCGCTCTCTAACGTTAAAATAACTATCTATATGCCTTATTTTAAAACTATTTTCTGTTAATTTCATTCAGCTGCTTGTCGCACCCCACTTTGTTATGTTTCTTAAAATTTTGACCTGACAATGCAGTTGCATTACAATATAATAAATATAAGTCATGAGGAATATAGATGAAGAACCCTATCATTGAAGTTGAGTCAACTTTAACAGATCGCTATCAAACTACGGTTCCGGAGACAGTTCGGAAGGCGCTCCATTTAAATAAGAGGGATAAGATTCATTATACTATTCAAGGCACTGGGACTGTTCTTATTACTCGGGGTGAAAATAATGATTTAGTAGTAGGTGATTTCTTATCTTTTCTTGCAAATGATATTCAAAAACACCCTCAGAATATAATGCCTTTAAATAGTGAATTATATCAACGAATTCAATCATTGGTTTCAGGTGTTGATTTTGATTTAGATAAGCCTCTTTTAGATGAGGATGAATAATTGTCAAAATTTGAAGGATTGATTATTAATGGATGGAGTGTATTTGCTCACCCGATTTTTTTAGATCAATTAGAACTTCTATTCAAAGAGGTTGAGAAATTAAGTGAGAAAGATCCTTTAGGATATAAAAAAAAGAAGTAACCATTCACCACGATCAGCCACTTTGTGGCCGACTGTGGTGATGCAGCCGCTCCAGTATTAGATTGTTATTACTTTTCAGTAAAAAATACAGCAGGCAATTTCCCATCAAACAAAGTTTTTAAA
>JACCWL010000318.1 GCA_013697645.1 Tatlockia sp.
ACATTTCTGCCCCGCGAAGCCATTGTCGGGCCAGGGGCGCCGACCTATACGTTATAAAAAATAAGCCTGGATGCACGGAGCGTACTCAAGGCTAAGTTTGCTTTATGCATTTACTGCATGAAGAGATAGTCATTTGTTAAACCATCACTCACCTTCACCCGCTAAATGATTAAGCGCATCTCTAAGAGGCTGATAGGAACAAAGCTTGGCTGCGCCTTGAATACTAGAACGAGCCTCAGTTGAAAGTTTTGTTTTAGCGGGTTTTTTTTTCTCTAACTGCTCTTGCTCCGGTAAGGTAATTTTTATTGAAGATAATTGATATAAGCCCTCTTTTCTTAATTGATCACGCAATTCTGGTAATAAATAACGTAGTTCCGTAGCCCATGCGGCATTTTTGGCTGTGATCAGTAAACAACCCCGCGTAAAGGCTGCTACTGAGCAATTTTCATTTAACGGTGTGGGTAATACTGCTATCATTTTACAATTTAATTCATCAAGATGAATGATCCGACGGCATAAATCGAGTAGTTGGGAATTTAGGCAACGGTTTATCGCTCGAATCATATAACGCTTCAACTCTAAATTAGTATTAGAAAAACATAGCATAGCAAATTTGTCTTATCTGCAATATGATAAGCGGATAAAATTCGTGACGAGGATTATGATGGTAGATAGCGATATAATATACAAAGCGAAACTTAATTGGATTATATTTTTATGGCCTGTTGTTTTTGGCTGTATTGCAATGGTACTAGGCATATACTTTCAACAATTTAAAGAAATAGCACTTCTTTTTGTGGTTTTTGCGCTAATTTGGATAGCGATGACCTGGGTTACTTACCACTTCTCTTCATTAACTATAAAAAAGAATCAGGTCATTCTGCGCACAGGAATGTTAGTTAGACAAACCATTGATATGCCGATAACTAAAATCGAAACGATAGACATCCGCCAATCAGTTTTTGGCTCTATCTTTAAATTTGGAAATTTAATTATAACGGGCACGGGCGGAACGCGTCATATGATAGGCTTTCTAGACCAACCGCTCACCTGCAGGCGTTATATTGAACAGCTAATGCATGGCTAGCCTCTAAGCAAATGTGAATAAACCATGAAACTAATTGATTTACGCTCTGATACGGTCACTAAACCAAGCCAGGCGATGCTTGCAGCGATGATGAATGCCAAGCTTGGTGATGATGTTTATGGTGAAGATCCTTCCGTCCTTGAGCTCGAAGAACTAATAGCTGCACGCGCAGAAATGGAAGCCGCGGTATTTGCACCCTCTGGCACTCAATCAAATCTAATAGGTCTGATGGCCCATTGTGAACGTGGTGATGAATACATTGTGGGACAATCTGCTCACACTTATATGTATGAAGGTGGAGGGGCTGCGGTGCTAGGATCAATACAACCCCAGCCCATCGATTTTGCCGAAGACGGCAGTTTGCCTCTCGAAAAGATCAGATTGGCGATTAAACCAATTGATGATCATTTTCCTCGCACAAAGTTGCTTTGCCTAGAAAATACAACAGCAGGGAAAGTATTGCCTTTAAGTTACTTGAAAAACATGAAAAGTTTTTGCGATGAAAATAAACTTAGCAACCATTTAGATGGAGCAAGAGTTTTTAATGCATCAGTTAAATTAGGAATTAATCTCAAAGAAATCTCCAAAAATTTTGACTCTATTTCTGTCTGTCTGTCAAAGGGCTTAGGCGCACCAGTGGGTTCAGTCTTATGTGGCTCATTCGAATTGATAAAAAAAGCAAGACGTTGGCGAAAAGTCCTAGGCGGCGGTATGCGTCAATCAGGAGTTTTAGCGGCTGCAGGTATCTATGCCCTACAAAATAATGTAAATCGCCTTGGCGAAGATCACGAGAACGCA
Source organism: Tatlockia sp. (assembly GCA_013697645.1). GTDB lineage: Bacteria > Pseudomonadota > Gammaproteobacteria > Legionellales > Legionellaceae > Tatlockia. The sequence continues at coordinate 1,886 of JACCWL010000318.1, forward strand.
GAATATCTTGCCAAAGCAATGGCAGAGCTTGATGAATTAGAGGTTGATCTAGCTGCCTTGCAAACAAATATATTTTACTTCAAAGCAAAAAAAAATTATTCAGAATTGCAAAAACATTTACAAGATAAAGGCATTATTATGCCTCAGAAAGCACGAAAATCGGGTTTAGTCCGTTGTGTGACCCACCTCGATGTTTCACGAGACGAATTATCTCGGGTGATAAAAGAGATAAAATTGTTTTATACAAAGTAGGAATAGCAATCCTATAAAAACAAGTTGGCGAAGAATTTAGTAAGAGATGCTCTTTGCTCCTCTAATAGCATAAAAAGCTTAATCTTCTTTTCATTTCACGCGACATTTAATAAACTAATTGTGACTCAGGGAATTATAAGAGGACGGCATGAGAAAGATTCACATGGAAAGGAAGCTTTTTGAATTATTTGGTCTTAAATTTTTTGTCTTTGAAAACTTTCAAGATCCGGATTTAAATATTGATGATAAATCCATCTATCAGTTCGACAATGAAGAACAACTTGTTGATATCTTTGCAAACCATCAGTTTTTTACAATTTGGAGTGATGAAAGACGTTTAAATGCGGGAGTTATTTGTGCATGTGAAGGTAATCTAAATAAAATTATTACCTACTTAAGTGAGATTGGGATCCACGAGAGACTTTATTCAACGTCTAACTGTGGGATTCGAGGCGAACCTAGTGTACTTTTTCTACGCTCTAAAAAAGCGATGACTATATTTAAAAAGAGTTTAGTGTCTGAAGAAAAAGAAAAACGATTAGCTTTAACTTCCTTCTTTGGCGCAGCAGAATATACCATGAGATAAAAGGTTAAATTTACCTTCTCTTTAGAAAATTAAAGAGAAGGTAAAAGAAGGTTCTTAAAGTTTAACAGGTTGTTGCACATAGCCTTTTATTTGAATTGAGAACTGGCGCAACACATCTAAACCTGATTCCTCAGCTTGCTTACACCACTGCTGCAAAGCATCTACTAATTCTTTTTGTGAACTTGCAGTTTTTAACCAAATGTTCTGTAAGGATTGCCGATAATTATAAACCACACGCAATTGCTCATAACGCTCCAACAAAGTCTGTAATCTTGTTTGCGCTTTTGGCGACAATAACATATCTTGCCGACGGAACAAGGCACCAGCTCTTTGAAATAAATGCTTGTCAGCTTTATTAGCGCTACGCTCACGTTGGAGAATGGGGCGCACAACTCGGTTGTAATACTGGGCCATAATGTGGAATCGATTTCCAATGACCGCTTTTACGGTTTCCCGATCAACCTGCAATTTACCTTTTTCTTGGGCTAATTTAGGTGGTAATTTCTTTACTTTTGCCAATCCTAACAAAGATAGGCAACGAATGTAGAACCAACCGATATCAAATTCCCACCATTTGACCGAAAATTTAGCTGAAGATGCGAAAGTATGATGATTATTATGCAGCTCTTCGCCGCCTATCCAAAATCCCCAAGGGATAATATTTTTGGAAACGTCAGGACATTCAAAATTTCTATAGCCAAAATGATGGCCTACACCATTAATTACTCCGGCAGCATGGACTGGTATCCATATCATTTGAATAGCCCAAATTGAAATCCCTGGTAAGCCAAACAAAAGGAGATCAACAAAAAACATTAACATAATGCCTCTCGCGGAAAAACGAGCATAAACATTACGCTCTATCCAATCATCAGGGGTACCATGCGAATATTTGGCAACCATTTCCTTGTCTTTCGACGCTTGCTTATATAATTCAGCGCCTTGCCAAAAAACTTTTTTCAATCCCATCACTTTAGGGCTATGTGGATCACCCTCGACATCTGTCGTTGCATGATGTTTGCGATGAATAGCTACCCATTGAGCCGTAACCATACCGGTTGTTAACCACAACCAAAAACGGAAAAAGTGACTCACAATAGGGTGCAAAGTTAATGCACGGTGGGTTTGATGACGATGCAAATAAATTGTGACTGCGGCGATAGTAATCTGAGTCAGTACTATCGTTGCTAGCACGTATCCCCATAGAGACAAGTTTAATACGCCATAAATCATAAGTTCTCCATTAAATAGTGAGTGATCGCCTAGGAATGATGATAACCAAAATCAGGAAAGTTAGTTAAACAATTTGAGTTTAGCTAACAAAATCACCTCTTCACCCTTATATAATACCACAAAATAGGCTGTGCGCATTGCATCCTTCCCAGTTGTGAACGATAATTTTTATATAAGCAAACGATTTTTAGCAAGATAGAGATTCCTGCCATGAACAAAAAAACCTCGCAACTTACTGAAAGCATTATACCATTTTTAATACTAGGGATTGCAATTGCCCTTATTGTAGGAATTTTTATCATGTTTTCCTATGTTCTATTTTGGGGACTAATAGTTGGTGCTGTGCTTTGGATTGTAAACTCTATTAAAAATTTTCTTTCTGCCAAAGAAGTAAGCAAATCGCCCGAAAAAATAAAGGGAAACATTTTTGAACACAACGACCAAGATTAAATGCCTGAATTACCAGAAGTAGAAACCACTTGTCGTGGTATCAGTCCTTATTTATTAGACCAAACTATTAGAGCTGTAATAGTAAGGCAGCCGAAGTTACGCTGCATGATTTCTCCAGAAATCTCTAGGCTCTGTGTAGGACGAAAAATATTGGCAGTTAGTCGTCGAGCTAAATATCTGATATTTGAGTTATCTGAAGGCTATTTACTAAATCATCTTGGCATGTCTGGACATTTGCGCATTGTAGATAATAATACGGCTGCAACTAAACATGATCATTTAGACCTTTTACTAAGTAATGGTTATACCCTGCGTTATAATGACCCACGCCGCTTTGGGCTTTGGCTATACCAAGCTTCAAACCCCGAACTTAATCGCCCGTTAGTCCATTTAGGACCTGAACCCCTCACTGACTCCTTCGATGGAAATTATTTATTTCAACGCGCAAAAAATAAAATTCAAAACATAAAATCATTCATTATGACGAATGAAGTAGTAGTTGGTGTTGGCAATATTTACGCAACAGAAAGCTTGTTTTTAGCAAGAATTCATCCACTAATGGCCGCAGGTTCTTTGAGTTTGACTCAATTTGATGTCCTTTCCAGGCAAATTAAAGAAGTTTTACAGCAAGCGATTGATGCAGGTGGTACAACCTTGCGAGATTTTTACGCCAGCGATGGTAAACCTGGGTATTTCTCGAATAATTTGCAGGTTTATGGGCGAAAAAACAAACCTTGTTTTCATTGTACTAGCTTAATTCAAGCACTTATTATTGGTGGACGTAACTCAGCCTTCTGCCCAACTTGCCAGAAATATCGAGGGCTGTTGACATTTCCCTAGGCTTGGGCGTGAGACTAGGATAGAAGCGGACATTTCGCTAGGCTGAGTGCCCAAGTCTTTATTTTTGCGCACCGTAACGCAGCATACATCTCTATGTGAGTAACGGAGCGCAGAAAATGATGGCTTGGGTGCAGACTAGTAGAAATGTCAACAGCCCTTTAGACTGGGAAACTCAATCTAATTGCAGTATTATACTGCCTTCAATAAGTTATAGCCTCGGCCACTTGTTGATATTGGGTAATTCGATTCATTATTTTTAGCGTTTAATTATATGAAAGCCAGCAAAATTCGTACTCTGTGGATAATATTAGTTTCTGCATTTTTTACTGCAAATACCTGTGGTCGTTCAACTGTAAAACGTTTCTTTGGCAAAACTAGCCGCCCCTGGGTCGATATGACGCTCGCCATTTGGATGAACCGCATACTGAATTTGGTCGGAGTAAAGTGTAAAGTTATAAACCCTTATTCAGTAGAACCTGAGCCGGGTAAAGCAACTATTGTTATGTGTAACCACAGCAGTCTTTATGATATCCCTCTAAGCTTTAAAGCCTTCCCTAAACACTCTCTTCGCATGTTGGCTAAAAAGGAATTAGCAAAAATTCCTATAATGGGCAAGGGCATGGCTGCTGCTGAATTTCCTTTTATTGATCGCAAAAACAAGCATCAAGCAGTAAAAGATTTGGAAGTTGTCCGTAAACTATTGGAAAGTGGAATCGTGATGTGGATTGCACCAGAAGGAACGCGCGCAAAGGACGGAAAGCTCGGCAAATTCAAAAAAGGAGCTTTTATCACTGCTATTTTAGCGAAGGCAACCATTATTCCAATTGGCATTCGTGGAGCCTATGACATCCTACCTGCCCGCACATTTCAATTTAATCTTAACCAAAATGCGGAGATTCACATCGGCAAACCCATTGATGCCTCAGAATATAGTATCGAAACTCGTAATCAATTAGTGAAGGTTGTTTATGAATCGATGAAAGATCTGGTTGAAGGCCTTTAGTCAAAAGAGCCCTTGGAGGTTTTGAATACCATGATTTCTTTTGCTTTTTTATTAGTAGCAAAACTGTCATAACTCTTCCTGTTTGAAGCTCTCACTGCTGCTGACCCGATGTGTCTTGGGTCAGAGGATGCTGTAATCAGATTAGTTTCCCTGTCCCAAGTTATAGCCTGCATATCCCCATAATATTGCTTCAATAACATCAATTTGTAGCCCATCGCTTTTAACTCAGCTTGCAAGTCCGGCGAGAAAGTTTCCGGTTCTATTTGTAACCAATCGGGCAGGTATTGATGATGAAATCGCATCTTTGAAACCATGCTGATTGCACCCTTAAAATTATTAAAGGTAAGGGTCGCAAGTAAAACCATCGTGGGGATACGACTACCTCCTGGAGTACCTACAATCGCTAAGCGTCCTGGCATCTCGAGAAAGGTCGGTGTCATGCTAGATAAGGGCCTTTTTCCAGGCTGGATAATATTGGCATCACTACCGACAATCCCAAATACATTTCTTACACCGGGTTTAATTGAGAAATCATCCATTTCATCATTAAGCAGAACACCTGTACCCGCTGGGATAACCGAAGAACCAAAAATATAGTTCACAGATAAAGTGGCAGAAACGCGATTGCCTTGCTCATCTAAGACAGAAAAATGGGTAGTATTATTACTCTCCAAATTTGCAGGATCTCCCTCTAATGCTGAGCTTGGTAAGGCTTTGTCTTTAGGGATTAACTGACGAAGTGTTTTCGCATTTTCTGCAGAGATTAAATGACTTAAGGGAATCTGAACAAAATCAGGATCAGCAAGGTATTTGGAACGTTGCCAAAATGCGAGACGCATTGATTCCGTAAGGTAGTGTATCCATTGTGCTTTTGACAGGGTTTGTAAAGGATAGTCAGCCAAAATATTTAACATAGTTAATAATGCAACACCGCCTGCTGAAGGTGGAGGAGCAGTAATAATTAACAGGTTATGAAAGGCGCCTTGCAAAGGTTCACGCTCTTTAATTTGATAACTAGCTAGATCCTCTAAGGTCCAGATTCCACCAGCCTTCTTTACGCCTTTAACTAAACGCTCTGCAATCTCACCTCGGTAAAAGCCATTGTGTCCTTTTTCCGCTAGCAATTTTAACGTTTTTGCCAGTTCCGCTTGCTTTAAGCGTTCTCCAATTTGATAAGCCCTACCCTGATTTAAAAAGATGGCAGCCGTATCTGGAAATCGCTGTAACATAGTTAACCGATCTTGCATGGTCAAAAAATAATTAAATTGCTGATCAACAATAAAACCTTCTTCTGCCAGCTTAATTGCCGGCGCCAAAGACTGGGCGAGTGAAAGTCGTCCATAGTGTAGGGCGATATGAGCAAGAGCCGCAGGTTCGCCAGGGATTGCCGCAGCTAATCCACCATTCAAAGATAAACCTGGAACTGGTTCACCATCAGAACCCAAAAACATATTTTTATTAGCAGCTAGGGGAGCTTTTTCACGTCCATCTATAAAAATATTTTTTTTAGTTTTTTCCAAATGTAAAAGCCAAAACCCACCGCCTCCTATACCGGAATGGTAGGGCGAAACGACTGCAAGGGCGGCTGATATTGCTACTGAAGCATCAAAAGCGTTTCCGCCCTTAGCCAGGATTTCAAGCCCTGCTTTAGTGGCTAGTGGATGAGCAGAAGCAACCGCATAGCCTGGCGGTTTTTCTGCTATTTCAGCAAGTAAGATTGAACAATGACTTAAAAACCATAGAACTAAAAAGCACTTAAATATTCTCATAAAACACGCTTTCTCCTTTCAGCTAAAGCGCACACGACCGCAGCAGGTACAAATTGTGAAACATCACCACCGAGCGATGATATTTCGCGCACCAGTGTAGATGAAATAAACATTAGATGCTCTGAGGGTGTCAAAAACACGGTTTCAATTTCTTTAGCTAATTTTCGATTCATTCCTGCAAGCTGGAACTCGTATTCAAAATCATTGACGGCTCGCAAACCCCGCAAAATGATGCCTGCATTTTGTTCACGGGCAAAATCAATTAATAAGGTATCAAAACCAAGAACTGAAACCCCTGGCAAAGTGGCTACCGAGTTTTCTATTAACACAATACGATCCTGCAACGATAAAAACGGGCTTTTAGCAGAATTGCTTGCCACTGCAACAACTAGTTCTGGGAATATTGTGGAAGCCCGAGTAATAATATCAATGTGTCCATTTGTTATTGGATCAAAAGTTCCGGGGTATATTGCTTTTTGTTTCATATCAGGGACACATTAATTGCAAGTTTTCAAAGTCTAGCGTATTGTGGTGATAAAAACTATTGTCTAAACAAGATCCTGGTTTGCATGACAAGGCTTTTATATTTTTTTCTAGGACGATGAACAGGAGATCTGAAATGATTGGTTTTAGGCTTGTTTTGGTTGTACCTTTCCTTATGCTGGCATCCTGTGCCCACAAAACACAGAATCTAAATGCCTTACAAAATCTTGAAAATACGGAATCTCCGGCTCAAATTGAATCTACTGACAACACCAATTCTGCACCCATTGCCAATGAACCAACAAATCTGAAGCAAGATTCTCAATTAAATGTTGATACAATAACAACTAAAGATGGAAAGAAATTAGCGAAAACAGATTCTAAGGCCTTAAATAACGGGACAATGATTCTCGATAAAAAACAAGCTAATGGTGAAAATTCCGCAGCATCTAAAATTTCTTCCTTTGAACTTTCAGGAGCAATGGCAGTTCGCAGTAAAGGCAAAGGCTGGACTGCTTCTGTGAACTGGATACAGCGGGGGGCAGGCAGCTATCAAATCCGTTTGTCCGGTCCTATAGGCTCTGGGACAATGTTAATTAGCAAAAATGGTGGCGTGGTCACGTTTCGTGATGGGTCTAAAACAGCTTCCTCATCGAATGCTGACTCGCTTTTAAGGCAGCAAACAGGCATTAGCCTCCCTGTTAGTAGTCTTTATTATTGGGTAAGAGGTATACCAGCCCCAGGCGCTGCCCACGGTAAACAATATGATCAAGGAGGTCATCTCCTCGCACTGAGACAGCAAGGTTATCTAATTGATTACCAAGGATATCGCTCGGCTGGCAGAGCTGCCCTACCTTCCAGTATTAGGTTGCAAGGTAATGGTGTCTTTATAAAATTGGTTATCAAAAACTGGCGAGCTTAGTTTAAAATCAGCCACTAATAAATGTTGATTCAAATTATAATTAGTGGCTGATTCACTACTCTAGGTAAATAATAAAAATTAGATTTATGCCGTTGACAAGCCTACAAATACTCTGCAAAATACGCAGCACATTGCAGCAGTACACATAATTTTCATGGATGTTTAAGAGAAACCTACAATCTATTGGGGTGTCGCCAAGCGGTAAGGCACAGGGTTTTGATCCCTGCATACCTAGGTTCGAATCCTAGCACCCCAGCCAATTACTTGTTCGTACAAGATAAACAGACGGCAGAAGATACCCGGACAAAAGATACTGGAACAGACGCGTTCCTAGATTGCTTAAATAATAATTATATCTGGCTGTCCTCTGCTATGTGTTTAATATATCCTGATTAAAACTAATCGAAGGCCTTTTACACATGTCAACAATGATGATTTTTACCGGTAATGCTAATCCAGAGCTGGCGCTTAAAATAGCATCACACTTACAAATCCCTTTAGGTCAAGCAACTGTAGGTACCTTTAGCGATGGCGAGACCATGGTTGAAATCCTCGAAAACGTACGTGGCCGTGATGTCTTTGTTGTGCAATCAACCTGTGCACCGACTAATAATAATTTGATGGAATTAATGATTATGGCAGATGCTCTGAGACGTTCATCTGCAGGCCGTATTACTGCTGTAGTGCCTTATTTTGGTTATGCACGGCAGGACCGACGCGTTCGTTCGGCTCGCGTTCCAATTACAGCGAAAGTTATAGCCGATATGATGGCTTCTGTTGGCATATGTCGGGTACTCACTGTGGATTTGCATGCGGATCAGATTCAGGGCTTTTTTTATATGCCTGTTGACAACGTTTATTCAACGCCAGTTATGCTTGATGATATTAAGCAACAAAATCTACCGAATCTTATGGTGATTTCACCTGATGTTGGCGGCGTTGTACGAGCAAGAGCTATGGCAAAGCAACTTAATGATGCTGAATTATCAATTATCGATAAAAGACGTTCTGGACCAAACAAATCTGAAGTAATGCACATTATTGGTGAACCTGCGGGCAGACACTGCCTTATTATTGACGATATCGTTGATACTGCCGGTACTTTATGCTCTGCTGCCTATCAATTAAAACGTAATGGTGCTGCTAGCGTAAGAGCCTATATTACACATCCGGTTTTATCCGGGCCAGCTGTTGAAAACATCATGCATTCATCCTTAGATGAGGTTGTTATTACTGATACTATTCCACTAGGTGAAGCTGCAAAGACTTGCAAAAAAATTAGAGTCGTTAGTCTCGCTGACATGCTGGCACAAGCGATAAAACGTGTGAATGTAGAGGAATCGGTAAGTTCAATGTTTTCAGAGTAATTAGAGCTAAGCCTAGTTGTTTAGCTGTAAATCGGGCCAAGGGTCCCTGTCATTAAATTAAAGTGACGCACCCATTATTGTAATTTCAGAACCGTAGCCCATATCTAATTGAGTTTATTAAAATTCCATAGCTTAATGCAGTGGGCTAGGAGCCGGAATTAGAACTACTTCTTTATCACCGTTAATAATCAATTTAATCCAGCAGGTTAGTTTCTAACTTCTCCCTGTGAATAAATAAAGCGGTCAAATCAAGCGTAGATACTGTCTTTAAACACAAGAAAAATTTTCATTGAAAGGCAGTTTATTTTTAAGAAATGGTAGCCTGGTTAGCGCGGTAGCGATAACCGGGGAACCAGCCCCACAGTTTATTACAAGGTGTTTGCTAAATTGGGATGATTTTTTGAGGGTTGTTGGAGGGTTGATTGATAACCCGGTTATCGCTGTCACGTTAACGCGGCTACGTAGTTCTATCATTCATTACGCTTTCGTATATTGCTTAATTAAGGCCAAAAAGAAAAGGAAGCGCTAGGCTTCCTTTTGGAATCATATTAATAAAATCCTACGGAACCTTAATCGCGCGTACCAACGTATTTATCATCAAAATAGCGACGCAATTTAGTTCTTAGCGTACCTCTGCTAATTCCAAGCATAATTGCAGCACGTGATTGGTTGTATTTGCAATGTTCCATGACAGCGCGAAACAATGGTGTTTCAATTTCCTCAAGAACAAATTGGTACAGATCAACAGGATCAGTTCCCTTCAGCTCGGTGAAATATTTTTGCACTGATTGAGTGACGCTCGCTGCCAGTGACGCAGTTGTATCTCCGGCTTCATTACTGATTGTTGTCATTCTTTTTCACTCCTCCTTTTAAAAGCAGCATCTTACCCAATTGAGCAATTCCTGACAAGTCCAGATTAGGAATTTGGCTTAAAAATCAGGAATTACCGAGTGAATTCATTTATCGAACTCACTTCAAGGGTCTGTTGATATTTCTTCTATCCTTATTGAAAACTTAATCTACTAGGCTTCAGAGTGAAGCTCGAAAACAAAGGTATCTCAACTTTAAGTTAGCAAAAAATCACCAGTCCCTAATTTCTTAAATTTTTCTTTATTGCATCTTCAGCATCGCTGGATCAAAGGGCTTACCATTAACCATTAATTTACCCTGGTTAAAGTTCATTTCAATGAGGTAATCATTACCCTGTAGAATTAGAACACCAGATTGAACCATTGAGGCTAGTTGCTTATCAGCCATTTCTGCAGCTTGCGCCATTACGTCGGCTGCAGGCTTCACCGTTGAGGGATCAACTGGGGCAGGATTTACTGTTGTTGAGTCCGTAGGTGCAATTGTAGCTGTGGTTTGATTTGTAGTTGCTTCTTGACCTGTTTGTTGTTGCATTTGCTGAACAATACCTTGTTGTATGTTCTGTGGCTGGGTTTGTTGTGGTGCTGATAATTTTTGCTTGTATGACTGAGTCAGAATATTTCTTAGCACAAGAGTTGGTATTTTTAATTTACCATTTCCCTGTATTTTCTGAATTAACTCAAAAGGATTAGCCGCTTTATCCTTTGGTAGAGAAACCAAGAGGTTGCCCTCAATTTTTCCTTCAGGCATTGCAAAACTCAACTCTGAAACTTCAAATTCTGCGCCTCTACTTAATAACTGAGGTAATTGCGGTAATATCGCCAAAACTGCTTGCTGGCTTTGTTGCTCATTACCTTGTTGCATTTGATTCACTTGATCATTAATTTTAGCCAGTACATCAGCATCAAGATTTCTAATCCCTATTGCCACAACACCTGGGCCATAAGTTTTGTTGTTGACGATTATTTTTTCCACTGAACTTTTGAGTTGGGAATGAAACAATCCCTCTTCAATATTAGTGTCAGAATGAACATCAAATTGACTGAGTTCAAGCAATTTCTGATCGCCCATAGTCACACTTAATGAAGGAAAGGAAAGACTGGCATCACCAAGATATATACCGGTTGGCGATTTATGTAAATTGTATTCGCTTGTAACATTTGACATCAGAGTCTGTGTTTTATCTTTGACAAAGCGAAGACCTTCAACAGTGAGATTGCCGCTTATTTTACTTCGATCAGATGAAACATTGGTGGCCGATGTCATTCCCATCCAATCTAGTTTTCCACCATTAATATTTTTAGAAACTAATTTAAAATCAGGCACAGAAAAATCTATGTTGCTATTGTTTAGGTAGCTAACAAGCAAACTCAATTCAAGTTTCGGCTGGGTAGACTCAGGGGTGAAAGTATTTTTAAATTGGTCTGCAAACTTAGGTGGCAGTACCAGATCAGTATGAGCATAACCCAAACCGAATTTGACTGTTTTATTAGCAATGATTACAGGACCATGATAAATAGTTAGTGGCATGTTTAATTGATAATCTTCTGCAGCTACAATCTTTGGCTGACCATCAGGAGTTTTAATTTCATGTTCTGGAATTTGCAAATGCCAATTGAGTAAGGCTTCAGAGGTGAACCAGCCACGATTATAATTTACAACTTCGACATTTATGCCCTCAGATTGATTCACTAGTTTGAGGTCTTCCTTCACTTTCTTCTCAGTGAGGTACCCCATGCCATAATAAGAACCAAGGACTAGAGCAGCTAGAAAAACTACTAATCCTGTGAATTTTTTCATCATTATCTCCGTGTTAGTGTCAGACCCTTAAGAATCAGATTCATCTGAGCCTTTACAAAGTCGCCAGTAATTAAACCACGAGATAGAACAACTAGCAAAGAGATATGAAAAAAAATATTGATAGCAGACAGCTACTTAACTAAAGCCGATATTTTAGAGGTTAAAACTCTAAAACCCGTTAATTAAAGACGCAGCCAAATACTAGTCAGCAGAGAGCAGAAATCGGACATATTTCAAACACCCATTAAAGATTTTTAGGTCTTACGAATCGGTTTGCAATAAGTTTCTTTTACAGTGCAAGCTAAAATTAAAGCAACAAGCGAACAAAGCGGTAATAGTTTTAATCCAGCTTGGAAATCCGGAAGAAGCAAGGTTTCCAAATTGTAGGCTCGAGCTCCGGAATGGAGATCAACAAGCCACCCAACAAGGGGTTGCATTGAGGCACCCACAAAAATGGACATCATGTTGGTAAATGCTATTGAGGTTCCAATAACGTTACTCTCATGTATTTCTGCAGAAACAGCATAAGCAATTGCCACTCCAGTATTCGTTAAACCATATAAAAAGAATATGATATAAGCGGTTGTTCTATCCAAATTAGGATAAAACACAAACAATAAGGTCAATATAATTCCGCAAAAAGCTGAGATTATCATCAATGGTTTACGGCGACCCATCTTGTCAGAAAGCCAACCTGATAAAGGACCACTTAGACCCCAGCCAATGAAAATTAATCCTGTCGCAAATGCAGCAGTATGCGCAGTTAACCCTCGTCCATATTGTAGATAGGCAGGCCCAATGGATTCACCTATTACTGCTGTTGGAGCAAAAAGAAAACCTGTATAAAGCGCATTAAGCCAGGTTTGGCGGTGACTTAGTACAATTCGCAGGCTGGTGAAGATAGATATTCTTTTTTCAAACCTCACTTCAGATCGCTTGCTGCCTGGCTTATCGCGGACGAAATGATACAAAAGACCGGCAAGGGCTACAAACAATAAAGCAATTATGAACATGCTATATCGCCAGCCTACAGTCGCGACAAGAAAGGAAACTGGTGCCTCACCCGCTGCAGCACCCAACATTCCTAAAGCCTGAGTTAAACCAGCTAGTAAGCCCAACATGGCAGGAGGGAACCAAGATGTCGCTAAGCGCAGGGAACTCACAAAAGCAAAAGCCGCGCTAAAACCAATAAACATCCGGCCTAGTGAGGCCGTCATCAAACCATCTGCCAAACCAAAAATGCAGCACCCTAGTGCCGTCACTAAAGACATTACGGTTAAGATTGTACGGATAGATAGGCGGTCAACAGTTAAGCCAACCGGAATTTGCATTAAGATATAAGGAACGTAAAAGGAAGCAGTCAGGATCCCAAATCCAGCTTCGCTAATGCCAAAATCAATTTGTAAACTACGATGCATAACGCCTGGGGCAACCCGTGCTAGGTAATCGGAGAAATAAAATGCTGCAGCTAATCCCCAAACAACCCAGGCAAATGCCAGTTGGTTAGTACCACTTGCTTTATCACTCTGAGACATCGCCACCCTATTCATAATTTATTAAATACTCTGTATACGATACATAATCGCACAACCAAATAACAACGGGTTTTTGTTCAATAAATTGACAAGACCGGGCTACATTATACTGCTGGCAATGATTATTTCAACACATTGGATTGGATTTACGGATTGGGGAATGACCTAGGCGTATTTCTAAGGCAAAAATTCTGAGTACGGGTTAATTCCATATAGCGCTGGTTTATCAGCATCAAATGTTATAATCCATATAGTAAATGGGTTATAGTCAAAATAATGAAATAATGAAGAGAGCAATATTTTGTTCAAAAAAATATCATTACTAGAATCTTTTGCCCTTCGTAATTTAGCGACTAGAGTCTCCCTACTGAAATTAACTTTCCTATTATTTAAAATACTTTAACCTTCCTTTTTAAATCCCGATAAAAATTTTCATGTACTCCTAGAGCTAATAAAACTCTTAGGATTGGATTCCATTCATATGCTAATAATATCTCTTGTTTGTTAACTATAAATTTATAGACAAAAATACCTGCAAGATCGCCTTTTTTTTCCTCTCCTAGTTTTGGATCAGCAATAATAGCATGTATTGCCTCATCTACCTTAAATTTGATATCTGGTAGAAGTTTTTTATACGCCTTTTTAAAAGAAGGCATCTGTAATATTTCTATCTTACTCACTATCTTCATCATCAAAGCTAAAGGGTTCAGCTAATGACCGATCTTGAAGAATAGATGTGAGGGTATCTTTTATGAATTCAATTGGCAGATCAGGATTATCTAAAGCACATTTACCTAATTTAGCCCAATACTCAATTTGATTTGGAATTGAACGAAATTCAGCTTTAGCTACTTTCTTTGCGTCATTATAGATTGTTTCATCAATCCTTATTGGAATACCCATGAAATCACCTTTGTAATATTTTGCTACAAATGTAGTATAATGCAACTTAGATATAATTTCAAGGGTTGCTAGAAAAATTAAAAACCACTATCACTAGGGTACAGTTAATCTTATTTATTTTTATATCATCTAAATTGAAATATAAAAGTGATTTGTTCTGGAAGAGCAATAGCATTTAAGCTATGACAATGGGAGAATGCACCATTGATCGCCGTGATATTGTCAGGGCAATTAAAATGACCATCGTTTATTTCATGTTTTCTACTCAAATTAATGCGGTTTCTTCTTCGGGTCAGGTGGTTTATGATTGCGAGACGTTACACCTAGTTATATGTCAGTTGTTTAATTACATCAATCATCCCTTCATCTTCAAACCCAGGCTTATTTTCTTTATGGTATTTATTAACCCATTTATAACGATTTTCATCAATTGGCATTTTTTTCCCATCTAAATTAGCCAACCTTTCACCGTGGTTAATAGCTTTTGTAAGATTTTCTTTCACTAACTTGAGTTTATTTTGTGGTTATCTGGATATTCAGCTAATTTGGCATAACTATTCCCTTCCTTTCGCTGGTGTCCAACTAATTGTTTCCTCATGTGTAATCCCCAATAATCTTTTTGAACCTCAGGAATGTAATTAGCAGGGTTATACGATGAAATACAATCCGTTCCATATGTGTTTACAATATTTTTAGAAGGGATGATTGAATCTACGTGATCAACACAGTGTCCAGGCATATATTGTGTATCATCAAATTGATATCCTGCGGCATTCGTTTTGATTGGAGACGGATAGTGCCGATCCACCGCTCTTAATCGAGTCTGCGTGTTGTTACGTGTATGGGACAATGTATAATAATTATTCCCATCGATTAATAAATTGTAATTAATTTGGTCTTTTTCATCTGGACCATAAATGATTAAAATAATCTCATGTTCATCCGCATCCCTCAACCTATAGACACCATATGTTTTTCCCACTTTTTCCCAGTGATATCCCCAAGGCAAGCAGGGTAAAAACTCAGGTACTGATTTATCCAATAGCTCAATTGCCTTTTCAGCATAATATTGAATTTTAAACTCAACTGGATCATGTGAGTCTATAAATAACTCTCGTATGTTACTATAATTATCAGGCTTTTCTAATGGCTTACTGGTTCTAATCAAAGATTTCATAACTTTTTCCTAACTTTTTTATAATATCGAGCTTAAGTAAATATTAACCAATTTACAATCCAGATTTTAAACACCTTAACAATAATAAATAAAGCATCGAAAAAAGCTTTCAAACAGCCGGCTAAGTGTATGAGATGCTAAACTCAGAATGCTGCGGTATAATCTGGAATTTTTATCTCGGTATCTTCAATGAATAGCTTAGAATTAGCAATTAAGAACGCTTTAGCTTCAGGCGGTAACTCCAACGAGGCCAACAAAGCTTATCTGGAGTTTATCAAGGCAAATTTCATTATTCCTATTGATAAAAAATCAGCGGCTGATGCCCCTGAGGTTCTTTTTCTTGAGGAAAATGGTGCGGTTTTTTTACCCGCATTTAGTGATGAAAAATATTTGCAAAATTGGGCAACTGAAATCGGCGATGAGATTCAACTGCTCCGATTGTCAGGCGTTGATCTGCTTAAGGGTATTGGTGAAAGGGTTAATGTTTGTCTTAATCTTGGTTCTGAAATTTACAAGGAGTTCAACGAGGCAGAGATAGCTCGTATGAAGTCCATGGTATTAAAATTATTTAAATGAAAAGTGGTTGTCTGATTTCCCTATTGCCTCAGGCAACCTTTTTTCCTCTGCAATCCATTGAGAGTTCTAAGCAACAAGCTCAATCACCTGGTAACCCACTACTGCTGTGGCAGCTATTGCACCAGTAATTTTTAGCAAATTCAACAAAAGATGAGAATTGACTAAATTACTGATGAAAGGATAGGCTTGCTCATTCCCCGCTACTTCCTCATTGGCGGCTGTTAACATCTCGCTTTCTTCAGTGGCTTTAAAAAGTGGTGTTTCGCCATAAAAACCTGCCCACCAACCTTCTTGCCATTGCACAAATTCTTGCGATCTTTCAGAGAAAGGATTTTCACTTTCTTCAAGCTCAGCCATAGCACAGTCGTATCCGTAAAGATAACATTCTTCAAAGGATGGATGATCGATGTTAAAGCGCAATTTAATATGTGATAACAACTCCGTTGTGTCGTTCATATTAGTACCCTCGTGTTGAGCATCTCAATGATTAACTCTTCTTA
Source organism: Tatlockia sp. (assembly GCA_013697645.1). Lineage (GTDB taxonomy): Bacteria > Pseudomonadota > Gammaproteobacteria > Legionellales > Legionellaceae > Tatlockia. Next base: position 18,149 of record JACCWL010000318.1, read on the forward strand.
GCTCTTACAAAGCATTAATCCTGCCAAAATCAATAATTCATTAGGATTTCTTTAAGAGCCCGTTAATATCTATTCTACGACTAGGACAAGAGCGAGAATTTAAGATGCCCATTATTTACTCTTTTTTGACAATATAAAAACGTTTGAAATAATAACCCATTGATTTTTCTGTGAATGTTTAAGATGAGCCAGTTCTTTGAGAAGAGGCAATTTTTGTTTTAAGGAGCCAAACGGCAACGAGTCCATTTTCCTTTCATTTTGTGATAACTAATTCGATCATGCAGGCGATTATCCCGTCCTTGCCAAAACTCTATTTCAAAGGGAATAACAATATAACCGCCCCAATGCTTTGGGCGTGTAATAGGCTTCTGCCCGTGTTTTGCGGTTAATTGTTGAAGAGTTAAGTCTAAGTTCTCATGGGATTTAATTTGATGACTTTGCGGGGAAATAATTGCAGCAAATTGACTTGAAACCGGCCTGGAAGAAAAATAAGCATCAGATTGTTCTTGCGAAGTTCGCTTAACCCTCCCCCGTATCCTTACTTGGCGCGACATTCGCGGCCAATAGAAGGTTAAGGCGGCATAAGGTTTCTGTTTTAGTTGCAAACCTTTTACACTGAGGTAATTGCTGTAGAAAATGAATCCGACCTCATCCAGTCCTTTAAGCAGAACAACGCGAGCATCCGGAAACCCTTTCTCATCCACAGTTGATAAAGTCATCTCGGTCGGATCGCTTTTCTCTTCGGCGTTTGCTTCTTCAAACCAAATTTTAAACTGGGAAAAGGGGTTTTCATGAGTATTCGCTTCGGTCAAGTTTAAAGATCCGTATTCACGGCGAATTTCCGCAATAGTTTTCCAATTCATAGACATCTCAAATCTAAAATGAGCTTAATATTCTATCAGGTTAGCTCACAAAGAAAATTGCTAAAATCAATTATTAGAAATAACTAATCCCTAATTACTAACCGTGACCTTAGTTAACATCTCATTATTTGAACAAAAGCTTATAATTTTTGTAGTAATGAGCTATAATGCGGCAATTTCATGATCAAATTATAAACAAAAATGCTAGATCGTTTAGTTCATAAACCCTTAAAATCATTTCAAGAAAAACAGGTTTCAACACTGTTAAAAACTCATCGGCAAAAATTGCTGGACATGCTTAATGGTCCTTATTTTAGCGACCAAATTAAACCGTTTTTTATTAAGGTCAATGCCGAAGGACTTCCTTTTGAGGATTTTGCCGCAGAGCCCAAGCAAGTTATTCAAATAAAACATGTATTTAATGCGCTTTATCATGCTGAACAAGCCTCACTGGACGTTGAAAAGGTCGACTTTAATATTCACACGAAGAAAGAACTTGCTCAGACCTTCTATTACAATACGATTTCTCACACCTATCAAGCCTGTTATCTTTTCACTCATCTAGATGTTGATTTAAATGAGATTTTTATAAATGAAATCAGACTGTTACTGCCGTTTTTATCCAAGCTGCAAGAATCTGCACTAACCTATGCCAATGATGCCGCCGTCCTTAGCAATAAATTAAAACAATATCCCTTCGGTTATACAGCCGGCTGGGTAAGCGGGATTGCTGTTGATCAGATGAAACCTGATGGCGGCAAGGTCGATTATAAATTCCTTTCTCAATTTATTGCACTCTTACCAGGATATATACAGCAATTCACGGCTATCTTGCACGAATATTCACCCAAACAACTAAGCAATTTTCAGCCACTAGTCAACCAAGATCGATTAGCTGCTCTTCAAATACAAGGTTCAAAATTTTTAAACTCATTGCAAAATTTGCAAAGCGAGGAGATGTTATTTGCTTCTCTTGGATCATATTTCGACATAATAGAAGGAATTGTAAGTATTTCAATGAGTACTTTAGAGCAAATTATGAATTTAAATGATTCTTCTCAAGATATAATTCGCGAGAATTTAGGTGTACTTAAATATTATTTGCTCGCTCAGCTTTTGAGTATCTCTGACAGGCTTGAATGCGAAACTTCATTAGCACCCAGCACGCTGAGTACGATTCTAATGGACTCGCTAAAACCTCTGTATCAATTCCTTATCGAGCACAGCTCAAAAGTCGTTAAATTTGATATCAAAGGTCGGGAACTTTTGACCATTGAAGACGATCAATTTCTGCTTTCTCGCCTCGAAGAAACTGAGCAGCGCATTTATAAACTCAAGCGAAATCTGATCAAAATTGAGCAGACAATTAAATGTTTTGAATCATTTTTTAATGTGTTAGAACAAGAAGGCAAGAAAGGCTCCTACCTTAACTACCTTCCCGCATCAATAAAAAGCAACTTAGCGGACCATTATAAACTGTTGGAGCCCTACCTAAAAAAAATTGATTTAAACATTAATAACAATCTCATTAACGCTTTGGTCATTGACAAATCTTGGCTTGGATTGTTAAACCCCGTCAATAAATTACCCTGGTTTAAAATATCTAAGATTCTGGAATTAAAGACAAAAATATCAGACTCCGTCCAAAGTGATAAGTCAACCCAAGTTTTTCATATAAACCTTAATGAAGACTTGATTCAGTCAGTTTATGCTAGGGCTGAGTTATCCATTTATCCCTATAAGCAAAAAACCAATATCTTTGACTGTAACGAAGCTTCGGTTTTAAAAATTGACGCATCAAGCCAAAAATTTAATTGCAATATTGAGGGCAATAATTGTTATATCGGCAGAATCAATCATTTAAACACTGATCAAGCCTTTGAGCTCTATCAATTTTATTCTGAAAAATCCAGTAGGTTGTTAAGAGCACAAGCTTCTTACGAACAATTTATGACGATTATTCATGCCAATAAACCTAAGGTTTTAGAAGATTTCGATAAAGAAAGTAAAAGTCTATTGCGTAAATTATATTGCCGTTTTCAGCCCTACCTGGTTGACTCTCTAACTTCAAATTTAACAATGAAAGTCTATGATGAGCTGATTATCGCCCATTTTTCAGAAAGGCCGGAAAATGCTGATGCACCAAAGCTTCAAAAGCTTTCAACACGATTTTTTGAGCGAACTGAAGCCATATTTCGAAATAAGCTTCAAGAGTGTACTACCAGATTTCAGAAAAGAACTGAAACTTATTATAATCTAGCTGCTAAAAAATACAGGAAAGACTCGCAGGATAGAATCTTACAACCCGATAATTTAACAGCGAATAGGAAAAGTTATCTGCTGCAACATACCAATTACTCAAAAAACATCGGCGAGCTTAGACGATCCCTTTTTCAATTAACCCCCTTATTTAACAAAGCCGCCCAAAAACAACTAACACCCGCTGAATCTGGGCCACCTTTTCCTGAGGCAGAAGAAAATACTGACGTTTTGGCCCAGACAAGGCAACTTGTAGGCATTAAACAAATTTTCAACTCCTTATATCATCTTGAACGCGTCGTTAACCAATTAGAGTGTTTAAATAATAATAGTAGCCAGACTATTTTTGTTTATCATTTGGTTGAAGCTAATCGACATCTTGACCGTATTGTTGAGGCAGCAAAGCTACTGTATAAAGACCCACATTTATCAATTTTACTACCCGAACTTATCAAAAATGCGACTAACCTTAGTGCAACTTTGATGAAACAATCTGAACCCTATTTAATAAATCCTGAGACGATTACTTCCCCTCAGGTTTCCAAACCAAGATTGGGAGTAGAGGCTGTAAGTGATCAAGTAAAATACACAGGAATCTGGTATCCGCTTAACGCTTTCATGTTGCTGCCAGAACAAATAAGCAAGCAGAAAACAGAAACTAAACTGTCTGATCAAGAACGTGAAGTCATACATGCGAATACCAAAACAGTTGTTCTTAAGATTGAAAAAATCATCGCCAGTGCAAACTCCTACTTCAAATTATTCCTTAAAGTACCCGCTTTATATGATCTTTATCTAGAACTTAAAATAAAGCTTGGCCAATTCACCACTGTTTCTCACGGAGCAGTTATTGCTCATTTAAATGAAATTAACAATGATATTTTTAAAAAAATATTACTCGAAACTGATGAGTTTGAAGATAATATTGGCCTACTACCAGGCCAATTTTCCGGTCCTATGAAATTGCTTCTTGATGAATTTTATAAAGGTTTGGTCGAGCCTCTTGGCATTGTTTCTTATAAAAATATTGCTTTAATTTCAAAGCAAGAGACAATCGAGCAGCGGATAATAGCCGTGAAAAAACGAGAAGCCAAAGCTCAAGAAGAGTTACAACAAAATCAAGACCCTTTTGCTGTTATGTCTAAGTTAATGAAGTCTATCGATGTTTATGAGAAATTCGTGGATGATTTCTCGGCAAAGGAACATCTGGTTGATTGTTTTAAAAATGCTGTATTTCTTCTTGATAAGAATAAAGAGCTCTTTAAGGGACTTTCAGGCTTTATTGAGAAAAGCCCTGAAGTTGATTTAGCTCTAAACAATACTGAAAATGTCATAGCTCATTGCAAAATTGTTTATAATTATTATAAAGGCTTAATTGCCAGCAATGAATTTGAAATTCAAACTGCACAAGAAAAGGAAAGGTACCTTCTTGCCTTACGTAAACAGCAACCCAGCTTCAATGAACAATTTATTGTTAATTGCATCAATCAATCCATTGCTAGAGAGATTAAAGCAGTTTGTGATAGAGACATTGGCCTCTTGCATATGCAACAAGAATACAATGTCAAATTTAAGCAATTTTTTGAAAAGTGGCAGAAAACAATTATAAATCTAGCTAAAAACACAGACAACATTAATGCTCTGGTACGAAAATTAATTAGTGAACGAATCGGTCGTTTTGATCAAGATTGCTATCTAAAATATGCTCAGTTAGATTCGGTTATTTCATCTTTAAACGAATTCAAAGAATACATTAGAAAATCTGAAATAGAGCTCGCAGATGAAGGCTCAACCTTTGAAAATGCTGAAACTTTAGCGGCCAAGAAACTTTTAGTAAAACGATTAAAGAAGAAAGCCATGAATAAAGAGTTAACGGTTGATGATCGTTTACAACAATTACGAGAAATCGCAGAAAACCAAAAATTTTCAGATATTATGCTACGGTGCTCTGAGCCTTCTCTTTTTACCTTAGAAGGGTTAGCTCGCCTCGTGGCTTCATTCCTACAATTGATTAATCTCTACACACCAAAATATGAAGAACATCATATAAGCCTTTGCCAGGCCATTAAAGCTCCTCCTAAAATTACTCGCTTTAATCGTTATCAATTATTTGAAACCCCCAAAGCTGCTCGTTACTCGCTTCCGCAATTAACTCTCTTAGAGACTGATGTTAATCTCCCGGACTTAGAGATGGACGAGTCTCAATCGATTGAACTTAAAATTTAAAATCAAAACGAGCAAAAGCTTACCAGAGCTCAATTGCAATTTGACCTCTCTTTTGTCGGATTGATCATAAGAACAAAAATCAGATAATTTTTTTATCAGAGTGATTGTGCTGCAAATTTCCTTTACATATAATCAATTTACCTTTCTTAACTATTGATTTTAATCATGAATAAAATTGCCTTAGTATTACTAGCAGGTTTACTTAGTCTTAATACCCATGCCAAAGGGTCTTTTTGGTGTGACTATGCAGATTACTTCCATCTCTCGGCAGCCTCCGATCCTTGGTTAATTATTAGTGAAGCTAACGCCAATCGAGAGGTTCTATTGTTCGTTCTTAGCCCCAAGAGTTTTGAATTGAGGGATGCTGGAAAGTGCATTTCCGGTTATGCACATGTTACTTATTCTTACGATAAAACTCATTGGTGCATATTGGATATTAAAGACGGTCCAACTCTTTGGCATCCAGTAATTCAAGCATCCTGCGCGGGTCTTAAATATATGGGCTTAGGCTATGATGGCGATCATTCTTATACGATCCATATTGAGCCGATAATTTCAGATTCCAGTTCTGTTAAATAGATTGGGATAACTTAAGAATAAGGCTTTCTATGCAGCAAAAAACGATTTTTATTACGGGCTGCTCCACGGGGATTGGTCATGATGCCGCGCTCGCTTTATCAAGTCGCGGACATCGTGTTATCGCCTCTTGCCGCCAGCCAAAGGATCTTGCCAAACTTATCGCCTTAGGTTTTGATGCAGTGCTGATGGACATGAATGACGAAGTCACAATTGCCAGTGGCTTTGCTGATGTCCTTGTTAAAACAGCAGGTCGGCTTGATGTATTAATCAACAATGCTGGTTATGGTCAGGCAGGTGCTTTGGAAGATATTCCTGCGGACGCGTTGCGTCATCAATTTGAAACCAATGTATTTGGTTTAATGAACTTAACCCAATTAGCAATTCCTGTGATGCGTAAGCAAGGTCGGGGACGAATTATTAATATAAGCTCTGTTTTAGGTTTTATTTCTATGCCTTTTCGCGGTGCGTATAATGCGTCAAAATATGCTGTTGAAGGTTTAAGCGACACTTTACGGCTGGAACTTAAATCCTCTAACATTGATGTTATATGCATTGAACCAGGTCCTATAAACAGTCGTTTTAGAGACAATGCAATTGATTACTCGCTGAAAAAAATTGATATGGAAAATAGCCATTTCAAACAAACCTACCAACTCATGCTGAATGGTTATCGCAACCGAAAAGAAGATTCCCTATTTACCCGCGGAACTGATGCGGTTATTTCTAAGTTAGTTTTAGCCATTGAGGCGAAAAATCCAAAAGCTAAATACCGAGTGACCTTTCCTTCACACCTTTTTGCGGTTTTAAAGCGTCTTCTGAGCACTAAAATGTTAGATAGGTTTATCAATTTCCTATCCACAAAGGAGCTTGGCCCGCATTAATTTTTGAGTAGGAGATTGTAGCCTGGTTAGCGCACAGCGATAACCGGGGGCCTTCCGCTCATCTAAAAAAAATTCGTGAGGTTTGTTGGATAACCCGGTTATCGCTAGCGCGCTAACCAGGCTACCATTTCTAAAAAATAAACTGCCTTTCAATGAAAATTTTTCTTGTGTTTAAAGACAGTATCTACGGTTACGAGTTGAGTCTAATGATTAATTAGCGAATTAATCGCTGTAGTCTCTTCTTTAGCCCCTTCGTCTTTTGCAAAGAAATTATATAACCCACCATTTTGTTTGGATTTCTTACTAATTATTGAGTCTTTCTTTTCCTCCGACAGAGTATTCGATAATTCCTTTTTCTCTTCCTTTTCAGGCGTGGCGGCTGAAATGCCGTCTAAAATACTATCGACTAGCGAGGTGGACTCAACTAGATAAAAACTAGAAACAGTTAGTGGATTAACAAGGTTATCTTTCTGCGCCTCTGAAACCATATGGTCGCTCGATGGAAGGACTTCATTTGATTCAATAACCTTTTCAGACTCCACAACCAGATTTGGATTCGCTCTAAATAAATTCCAAAAACGACTGAGATATCCTGGTTGATCCTGTAATTTTTCCCTATAGGCGTCCAGCATAACACGGACAGGTTTTGCTTGATTTGTATTTTGAGGAATTATCGCATCAACTTTCAAATCGTTCTCTGCCACAGTGATTGGTTCTACGCGCATTTGAGTGCTTAGCTGAACTGTTCTCAATTGCTCCATTCGAATTAACTCATCGTTGAGATTGGCGAAGTTAGTAGCGAAGGATTCTAGTAATTCGTCATAGTGTCGTAACTTAATTCTTGCATCATTACTATTTTTTTCTGGGGCTAGAATAAATTGGATAGATGACATAGTAATACCGAGTTTATTGATTAGCGGTGTAATCTCTTTACTTTGATCGGTATAGGCTTTACCAGTAATTGGATCAATTTTATTTTCTATAAAATTAACTTGCATTTCCATTAGTAATTCCAATTTCTCAAATTGGCCTTGTAGGATTTCCAGGTTTTTGATTTCATCTCCAACTCGTTTCTTAGAAGGCCAAAAAAGAAGCAAATCGCGAAATTCTTCGAGAGGCTTCATTGCAAACAGGGTGGTCAAACCATTTGCTATTTGATCGATAAAAAGAGTTTTCGCCAAAGCTAGCCCAAGGGAATGTAGGACGATGAGACTAATTTTGCCAGCACGCAACCAAAATGATTCATTTCCATTAGAGATGGTTTTTATTTCCATCAAATTGTCGAAAATATTCACTGCAAAATTCAATAACAGACCTAGCGATGCACCAATAGCAAAACCAATACCAGTCCAGCCTAAGGCAACCGTCATAATATTTGATAAAGAAAGACCTGTAGTAATGATGAGCGTAATGATAGTAACCCAACTTGAAATCGGCCCAACAATCGCTCCAAGCTTGGACAAAAATCTGAAAACTTTACGTGGGAGTGGGTCATTATGATACTCCCACGCAAGCACACTAAGACCTAAGAAATGATCAGTTTTTTTCATCTCCCTAAGATTTCGAAGCTCATCGTCAACAAGCGTTTTAGACTTAGCTAAACTAGTTTTAACTCGGTCAAGTTGTAGTCTGATAGCTCGCTTGTGGGATCCTGATAGGGCTTGAGTCAGCTCCTCAGTGGGTGTGTCATTAGCAGGAACTAAAACTGCTGAATCGCCAAGGCCAATATCGATATGTGGGTTTTCAACCAGAGATTGCTCGGACAGTCGATTAAGTTTATCAAGCGTTTTGCTTAAGGTATCAATGGCTTTTATCTGCAAAGTATTGATTTGATTTTCATTAGATAATTGTTCTGTGGTATCTAAAGCCATTATCACCAGGCGATTTACCAGAGCTATTTTGATAAGTTTGTCGTTAGCCGAATCTTTCAAATCGATATGGTCTATAAAAAATTGTAATTGTTGGTTTGAGGCTTCAATCTCATCATTAATAGGTAGTAGTGTTAGATCAGGAGGCAAGATCTTATCAAGCTTTATAAATTCTTCGTTGATTTGCTTTATTATCTCCTGCTGGCTATCAGTCTTCACTTCCGCTAGTAAATTAGGGAAAAGAAATCGAATCGCATCTTCATTATTAAACGATCTAACCTGCTGTCTTAGTTCACGGTATTGCAAGTAAAACATTGCAAAAGAATCACGTTCGGTTGCATTTGCCTTTTCTAGGTTGATGGCATAGGAATAAGCACAGGATTCTATCGTTTTCTGAACTACGACTCCTAAGATTGGGTAAAGCCTGTCTTTTGCAATTCGTTTTAGCTCTTTAGTAGCCAGATCACCGTATTCACTCATTATTGAATTAAAAACAGGAGCTACACGGGATTGAAGCGTTTCACTCTGAAGTGCCATAACGGCTAATTCGGCAAAAAATGGATAAGGCAAAAATAGGATAAGTTGTTCATAGGTAACCGATTTTACTAATTGTTTTAAATAATTGACGCCCCAGGCAAAGGTCGATTGTTTGCTCGTTTCAATAAGATTAGCAATAATCGCATCCATGATTTTTTCTTGGCTAGGAATGACATTGGCAACTGCGAGTGGATCGCTTAACTCATTCATTAAAGCAGGAATCGGTGTGTTATTGAGGCAAAATTTATATTCTTTTTCTGCTTTGACAAGTTCAGGAAGGGCTTCCATATCTCTAAGCGAATACTCTAATAAATTGTAAAAAAGAGTATTTTGCGGACTAACAGGCAAGACATTCCAGATAAACCCCAGCAGTTTTCCTGGTATTGCACTGACCGACAATGAGAACCTTTCCTTTATCTGCTCAATATCTAAGGGGTTAACTTTGCCATTTAGCAATTGGACAAAATGGTCTTGTAAATCACTGTATTGCTGTAAATCAGGATTTTCAAGTTCCCTTGTTAATTTATTAATTAATCCATTTAAAGCATTTATGTAGTTAATCTTTTTATTAGCCAATTCAATATTAAACAGCGGACTTATTCTTTTCTTTTGCTCCGTTAGTCTTCTTTGCAAAATATCGAACATCGTTAGAATCGTTGGTCTGATGTTTTCCAAAGTTTGGCTAGCTTTTAATTTCCTTCGCTCATTGGGTGTTTTCCATTTTTCTGCTGGGAGTTTAGTAGTTGAAGGTAATAAGGTTGTCAAATTTTTAACAGAGCTTAGTTCATTTACAATCTCTGGGTGCTGATTATTAGGTTTCTTATCAAAATAATCTAGGAGAGCATCCACCTCATCAGCAGACAAATCTTTCTTTTCTTGTAGCTTAGAATAAATCAATGAAAGTTCATGGGTGAATTGGTTGGTGTACGCATCCGGTTTATCAAGTGTCTCTTCAAGAAGTGGAATTAAACGCTCGATTTGATATTGGCTATACATCCGTTGGATTGCAGGTTGCAGAAATTTTTCATTGATTGCCTGTAATTCTGGCAAAGGAGTTTGGCTAACTTTTTCGATGGCTTTAGTCAATTCGTCAAAAGCAGCTATCGGATTGTTGATATCAAACTTAGATTCGAGTGTTTGCAATCGATGAATCAATATCAAAGCGCCTAAGATTTTTGGATTAGAAAAGCCTTGGGCCGCTGTTGCTTCAAACATGGAATTTGTGAAATCAGCATCTTGCTCATATTGGCTTATTCTTTCAGCAAGAGGCAATTTCAAATTCAAATCCTCTTTAGTGTCTAACTGCTTTTCGAGAAGTTCATAACTTTTAAAATTAAACCCTACAACATTCGGTTTATTGGCGGCCTTCACCACCTCAGCCATATAAATTTCGAAAAATTTCTCTTTAAGTTCGTGAGTAGTAAGTTGTGCTTGTTTGATTAGTTCATAAAATGAAAAATAGGCCAAAACTTTGTCATAGGGGATATCAGTGGCCGATTTATCAATCATATTAAAAATTTGTTGGAATGTATTCTTGTGAGAGATGTAGTAGCGAATGGATTCAGGGATAAAGAAAGCCAATTGATTAACACAACTATAAAATGCACCTAATCCATTTAAGGTCACTTGAGCAATAGTATCTACACCATTTTTTATTTGCTGAAAATAGCCATTTGCCTGGTTTAACCAAGAGGGAAGTAAATTAGAATCTAACTCCGAACATAGACTAGCCATTTGGTCGAAATTTTTAAACAACTCACCAACATGAAGCGCCCTGTCGATTGCATTATTTTCTATAGCAACATGGTAAGCCGCTAAACCAAAGCCCGCAGCATTTGCAACTGCTTGATTGAATTGCTCAACTGGTTTTAATAGCGTTTCTTGTAGAATCCCTTGCACTGAATAAAATTGTACATCCATCGCTGCTAATAGAGAGGCACGTGCCGCGGTGGTTTCTTTATCGTCTTTAGGAAAAACTTGAGCTTTCGCAAGTTCTAGATTTTTTGAATTTTCTATGACTTGATTGATAAACGGAAGCACTTTTGTACTTATCGTATTCTCTAATTCACTATTAATTGGAATATCAGGCATCGTGATTTTAAGAGCTAATTTTAGTCCTTCAATGAGAAAATTCCGACGGGTTGACTCCGAATCAACTTCAATACTCATTGCCGCATTAATAGTATCCAAGGTTTTGGCAAGCATATGTGCGGTTTTTCGTGGTTGATAATTTCCATTGTGACGTTTTCTAGCGAGACTGACGCACAGTTTTTCCATCACAAAAGGCAGACCTAATAACGAATCCAAATAAGTTCTGTTTGCCCTTAAAAGTACTGTAAATAATTCAGTCGTCTTATCATCGGATTGAATAGTACTAGCTTGTAAGTCTTCAAATTTTTGGCCACTTTTAATATTAATTTTTTTGATTGCATCTTCACTACTTTTACGGGCTCTATCTAAGGGAGCAAAGTAGCTTGTTTTGAGAAGCTTAATCGCCCAGTTATCCTGACTTGCTTCTACTACCTCTGTAACAATAGACTGGGAAAACCTTGTAATTCGTTCCTGCAATTTTTTCGTTTTCGGGCTATCAATCCAGAGGTTATCTAAGCTTTTAAGCTTTAAGGCATCTTGTACGATTAGTTCCCATTGACGAGACTTTAAAATGGCTTGGTGACGAAAGGCTACATGCATGTAAAAACCTAACTCTTTGGAATTATAGCCTGCCTCATCTAAGGTAAAACCACATACATTGAGAACAAATTGAGTAAGCTGTTTTTTATCGAGCGCGATGGTATTTTCGATATCTGATAGGTGCTTCATTTTATCTCGTGTTTTTTAAATTATGCTAAGAATTATAAATGGAAAACATTAAGGAAATATGACGTTGGTGGTGTAATTTTATAATTTTTTCGGGAAAATGCCTATAATTCACGCGTAGCATCACCGCCATTGAGTCAAGGAAAACCTACTTTCCCCGGATTGAATTTTTCCTTAACCTATTAGCAGTGCAGCGTAGCTTGATTAAAGATAATAGGGCTTAGAGCATCCACTCCTCAAGTCCACATCTAAGGAAGCTGCTAACTTCGATAAGTTTGGCAAATTAATGTGGGTACATTTTACAAAATATATATCGGGATCAGTGTTCGTTTTCTTCTCTTTCATCATTAAATTAACCACAGTAGACCTCGTATTTTCTAATGATTTAGTTATTCTTTGGGCTTGCATTAGATTTTTGCATTCCAGCCATGCAAAACCTTGTGTCTGACTGTATTTCCAGTCGCTGCACTTGCTTATCGTTGAGAGGGCTGATTTTAGCGCAACACTATTTAAAGCAGGTTTAATCCCTATTGTAGAATGGGGGATAGGAGCTGGCTGATGAATTCTTCTTTGATCCTCTTTTACCCATTTTATTAGTTTTTGCTCATAGAGACTGCTGGTAGCTCCTTCGATTACCTGTGGCTTTCCAGATAAATAATGGGACATTTGATATAAACTTAGCGTGGTTTCACAGGAGTAAGGGTCTGTAAAAGTGGTGTAGAAGGGAATATTCTCTGTCTTTTCTATTTGAAGAAAATAATCAGCAAAATCACATCTCCCCGCCCAAAAATCACAAATTATTGCATCGTTTCCCCAAGTACTAAAATTCTCAGGATCAGAGTAATTTTCTCTTCCAATAAGGATTAAAAAATAGCCGCCAACATATAATCCTTCTATTTTTACACTGGGATATTTTAATTTTAGGTAGCCTAGAGTATAGTTCGTCATTAGTCTGTTATCAGCAAATGCTAAGGGTTGAGAAATGTTGGCTAGTCTCGCAACATCACGAATTTTCTCATCATCCATTTCTATTTTAAAAGCCTCCATGGCAGCCAAATAGCCTTTTAATTCTTCGTCTGAAAGGTCTAAGTTCTTAGCTTTATCTTCACGATTAAAGGCTCCATAAGGAAAGCGATTATGGATAAAACTATCGACATCTTTGACAATTGCATAATAATCACTGAACAATTCGAGTAGTTCATCCATTTTGAGAAGTATTTTTATTTCTGTTTCTGTTTGCATAAGAGCTTTTCTTCAATAAGGGTGAGCATAGTATCAAAATTAACTCACTGAAACAAAAAACCAAACAGGGTGTTTCACAGCGATGACAGCCATTGAATTGACCTAAGATAGACTCTATAATCCCGCCTCATCATGCACATACAGGATATATAATGAACGTGGACGCTAAAAACATCCCAGCAAACAATGTCTTAAGCGATGAAGATTATTCTCGAGCGATGAATTTTATTGGGCAAAATTTACTGTCTTCTTTAACTCAATCCGTCGAAAAATTATCGCCAGAGCTTCGTAATCGGAAAGTGGTCACTCAGGGTTTGGCGGCTTTTCTGGCTAATGTTATTCATAAGCAATTTCCTGATGATTCTGATTTATGCCAACAGATGCTTAATGAATTTAGTAATCATGTACGTGTACAACTAGAAAACGTCTAACAACCTGTTGAATCAGAATAAATTTTCCTGGTATGCCTGGTTAGCGCCTCAGCGATAACCAGGGCGGCCACACTTATCTAAAGTAGAAACCCGGTTATCGCTGCGCGCTAACCAGGCTGCCATGTGAGTTGTCAAGTTTAAAGACAAAGATCTCCGATGTTTTTTTTTCTGTTAAAAAACATTAATACTTTATCAATGTACTGTTTTACTAAAAAGGTTTAACAAGTTTATATCAAGCTAACGTTATTTTTTTATTGATCTTATTAG
>JACCWL010000321.1 GCA_013697645.1 Tatlockia sp.
ATAAAGCTATTTCAAATTTCGCTGCTGATGACCACTTTTTGTGCTTTGCCATTCTTACCTCCAGTTGGAGGCTATTATCTCTTAAATTTTTACTTTTGTGTGGTCTAAATTATGGGGGTCATTATAAGCAAAAATCAACGAATCAAAAGACTCTTATTCAGCTGGTCAAACTATTGCTACAACCCTTGGCCATCCTGAGCTTCACAGTATTTTTTTATTGTCTGACGGGTTAAATGTAAATGGATCGGAATTGGTAAAGGGTTTAAATAAAATAAATAAAGAAGTGATAATTACGGGAGGATTAGCGGGCGATGGTCCTAATTTTAAAAGAACCTGGGTGATCTGTGACGGCGAAAGGCTAGAACATCATGCAGTAGCTATTGGATTTTATGGAAAAAATATCTGTTTTGGTCATGCTTCTAAAGGAGGATGGGATATTTTTGGTCCAGAACGTCGTATAACCCGTTCTGAAGGAAATGTTCTTTATGAGTTGGATAATCACCCGGCATTATCCCTTTATAAAGAATATTTGGGTGAACGGGCATCTGGCCTTCCCTCATCTGGCTTACTCTATCCCTTAGCGATACGAGATCCTTCAAGCAAAGAAAACAATCCCTTGGTTCGTACAATATTAAACATCGATGAAAAGACCCAATCGCTGATTTTTGCTGGCGATATGCCTACTGGCTATTACGCACAATTAATGCGCGCAAATTTTGACCGCTTAATAGTGAGCGCCAGTGAGGCAGGTGAAATAGCAAAAAATTATTATTGCAAAGAGGGTACTAATCTAAGCCCAGTTTTAGCTCTTGATATCTCTTGCGTGGGGAGACGATTACTGCTTGGAGAACGCACAGAAGAAGAAACAGAGGCTACCTTTAATATATTACCTAAAGATTCCATGCAGATTGGGTTTTATTCTTATGGTGAGTTATCTCCTGGTGGTATGAGAAATTGTGAATTGCATAACCAAACGATGACGATAACAACTTTAAATGAAAAGGATTTATAAAGCATGGAATTGCATAAACTTTTAATGCGCCAACTTGAGAAAATGAATATTAGTTTTGATGAATTGCCTGATGAATTAGAAAACTGGCAGGGATTAATAACGAGAATTAATAAAACTTATTTAGACACTGATCAAGAGCGGTATTTACTTGAACGCTCAATCGATATTTCCTCCCGGGAAATGTTAGAAATAAATACACAATTAGAATACGCCCAGGAACTCGTAGGTCTTTGTTATTGGCATTATAATCCAACCAATCTTTCAGTAACCTGGTCTAAGGGGATTTACAGTTTGTTACAAATAAATCCTCTAAATACAACACTCTCTTATTTGAATTTTTTAAAACATGTTCACTCAGATGATAGAGTTCATATAAAAGAAGGCATAGAAAAGTCATTAAAAGAAAAAATTGACTTTGATTTTGAAACAAGAATACACAACAAGGATAATGATTACAGGTGGTTTCGACTAATATTAAAAAATGATTATAGTGGGAATCAATTATCAGGAGTTATCATTGATATCAACAATCGTAAAGAATCAGAGGTAAAAATTCGTCAATTAAACTCTGCTCTTTTAACTACGGCACGATTGGCCGGAATGTCTGAGGTAGCAACTGCCATTTTGCACAATGTGGGTAATATATTGAATAGTATTAATGTTTCGGTTGCTACTATTAAACACAATATTATTCAGCCTCACTACAGAAAACTTGCCAGTGTTGTGGATATGATAAAGAACAATATTCATCAGTTAAATCATTTTTTATTAAATGATCATAAGGGAAGATTAGTCTTGCCTTACTTGGGAAAATTGGCAGAGATTCTTGAGAATGGGTATCAAATTAATATCGAAGAATTCTTTCTTATTGATAGAAAATTGAATCACATCAAAGAAATTGTGGATATGCAGCAGTCTATCAGCGGTGTTGCAGGGGTTTCTGAAAAAATTTTTATTTCAGAATTATTGAATGACTCAATTGAGATGTCGAGTGTTCGCCATCCAGAAATTCTGCTAACAAAAAAAGAAACTAGAAGGGTTAAAACAATAATCTCCGATAAACCCAAGATAGTACAAATTTTAACCAACCTGCTGCGCAATGCAAAAGAAGCTGTTTTAGAAAATGGGACTAGTAAACCCAAAAAAATCTCTATTTTAGTGAATAGAGTGGATGAAAATAATATCAAAATATGTATTAAAGATAATGGAATGGGTATTCCTATTGAAAATCTTAATAAAATTTTTTCATTTGGTTTCACTACAAAAACAAAAGGACATGGATTTGGCTTACATAGCTCTGCATTATCAGCAAAAGAATTGGGTGGATCTCTGAATGTTGAAAGCTTAGGGATTAATAAGGGCTCTGAATTTATATTGATGATACCAGTAGCCAACCCTAGGAAGAACTTATGAATAATCCCCTTTTCCATATTATTATCATTGATGATAATCCAGACATTCATCAGGATTTTATAAAAATTCTTAAACTAAGCAATGATGCGAATCAATTAGCTGAATTTGATAGTGACTTATTTGGTGAAACTAGTGAGAGTTCTGAAGAAAATCTATTACCAGAGTTTAAGATCGAAACGGCAACACAAGGTGAAGAAGGGGTATTAAAAGTTAGAGAAGCATTAGAAAATGGAAATCCTTTTGCCCTTGCTTTTGTTGATATTCGGATGCCACCGGGTATTGATGGTATTAAAACGATTAAAAAAATTTGGGAACTTGATCAGGATATGCAAATTGTTATTTGTACAGCCTACTCAGATTATTCATGGAAAGATACAGTTAAAAATCTGGGGGTAAATGACAATTTACTCATATTAAAAAAACCATTTGACGTTGAAGCTGTTAAACAATTAGCTAGCACATTAACCAAAAAATGGTTAATGAGTAGGGATACCAAACGACATACAGCATCACTCAATAAGATAGTTGATCAACGTACTGAGTCTTTAAAACAATCCCTGGCCTTATTGCGAGCCACAATTGAAGCCTCAACTGACGGTATCTTAGTTGTTAATTTGGAAGGAACTGTCATTGATTATAACCAACAATTCATTAAACTTTGGAATATTCCAGAATCAATGTTGACATGTAATTCTAATGAAAAATTACTGAATCATATGTTAGATCAACAGATTGAACCAAAGAAATATTTGAGGTTAGTTAAAAAATATCTAAAAAAAATTGATGGGTTGAGTATCCAAATTATCAAGCTTAAGAATAAAAAAATTTTTGAATGTTATTCTAAGCCGCATCTTGTTGGTTCAAAAATTACAGGGCGTATATGGAGTTTTCATGACATAACGGAACAAGTTCAATTGAAGGATAAATTAGTATATCAAGCAACTCACGACGCTCTAACAGGCTTACCTAATCGCACTTTGTTACTTGATCGAATAAATCAAGAACTTGCCCATGCTGCGCGTAATAATACTCAGATTGCTTTTGTTTTTATGGATTTAGATCGTTTTAAATTGATCAATGATAATCTTAGCCATGAAGTTGGAGATCTATTACTCCGTGATATATCGGATCGCTTAGCGTCAGCTATCCGCAAAGTAGATACTATAGCTAGATTGGGAGGAGATGAATTTGTTCTAGTCTTCCCTCTAAGGAAAATTGGTGATGAAATAACCACTATTGTTCGTAAAATACTGCATGTATTTCAGACCCCATTTCTTATATCACTCCACAAAATTAAAATCACTATGAGCTTAGGTATTAGCATCTATCCAACTGATGGGATAACTGCCAATACTTTACTATCTAAAGCTGATTTGGCCATGTACCAGGCAAAAGCGATGGGAGGGAATCAATATGTCACTTATTCCAAGAAAGATTTCGAGTTAAGTGAAAATCAATTTCAACTTGAAGCGGACCTCCAAAATGCTTTAGATAACCAAGATTTTTTTCTAAATTACCAACCTCAATTTGACATTGAAAATAAAAAAATTATATCTATAGAAGCGCTGTTACGTTGGCAACATCCAGAGAAAGGTGTTATTGACCCGAAGGATTTTATTCCAGCGGCTGAAAGGTCTGGTATTATTATTCCTCTTGGGGAATGGGTTATTAATGAGGCCTGTAAACAGGTTACTATTTGGCACAAAATGGGATTACCTTTAATGACGATTGCTGTTAATGTTGCAACTAAACAGCTACGTCAACCTAATTTTCCTAATGTAGTAGAAAAAATCTTAAAGGATAACAAAATAGACCCGCGTTTTCTTGAAATTGAAATAACAGAAAATGTTATTGTCGATGAGCGAATACAAGGGGTTATGCTTAAGCTTAAAGAAATTGGTTGTAGCATCGTTCTTGATGATTTTGGAACCGGGAATTCAAGTTTAACCTCCCTGACGAAGCTCCATATCGATCGATTAAAAATAGACAAGTCTTTCGTCAAAAATATTAACTGTTCGCGTGGAGATGAGGCGATTATTGAAGCAATGATTGCCATTTCTCACGCTATGAATTTCAAAGTGATAGCAGAAGGTATTGAGCATCAGAATCAACTCGATTTCTTACGGAATATGCATTGTGATTTAATTCAAGGATTCTTATGGTCTAAACCATTATCTGCAGAAGGGTTAGAACAATTCCTAAGAAATCAGCTGCCGTTGGTTGGGCCGCGACCCAACGACTCACTAAATACCTAAGATGAGGCGTAGGTACAGCAAAACCCAACTGTCTAGCATCTTTTAATTCAAGGGATAAGCTATTATTTTCTTTTTGTGTTTCCTTATAGTCATCGGTACATTTGCAACGATGAATTCTGCCATGATAAGACATGGCAGAAATCTGCTATTAAGAGAGCTCCTGTTTTGAAAACACCTTTATTGACTCAGTGATAAACTCAGACAACTCAGGATGATGATTATCAAAGAACTTCTTAAACTCTGGGGTTGAATACATCGTATGCGGTTAATTAACCGCACTCTTCTCAGGTATAATGAGGTTGGGTAGACTACGCATATCAGTTAGCAATGAAGGGTCGATATTATAAGGAAGCAGTAGCTCTAGTTGTTCGATGGTGTTGGC
>JACCWL010000323.1 GCA_013697645.1 Tatlockia sp.
TTAAAAAACGCGTAGGTCGGCGCCCCTGGCCCGACATTTCTTACCCGTGAAGCCATTGTCGGGCCAGGGGCGCCGACCTACACGTTATAAATAAAACGAGCCTTGATGCAGCGAGGTGCTTAAGTGTAAACATGTCATGTCCCTAAACACATAGCGATAACCAGGTGTACCGGCTAGGGATGACGTTATTCAAAACCCTAGTCCTTGCAAGCTCGCGGTCTTTCTTTTATTTCAACTGTTTCTTCTTTAGCACACCAAATCGAGCTTATTTTACGCCAAAGAAAAGCAAGAATAGGCGGTGTCAGTGAGAGAAGAATAATGCCATAAATAACAAGAGTAAAATTGTCTTTAATGAAGGGCAAAGAACCAAAAAAGTAGCCACATGCTAATAAAGAGCCTATCCACAAGAAAGCGCTAGAAATATTGTAAAGAGTAAATTGATAAATACCCATGTAACCAATGCCAGCCACAAAAGGGGCGAAGGTACGAATAATCGGAATGAAACGAGCAAAAATAATCGTTTTCCCGCCATGCTTCTCATAGAAACGATGGGTTTCTTCTAAATATTTTTTATTAAGAAGCCATGAGCCTTCTGCTGAAAAAACACGCGGCCCTATCATTCTGCCAATCAGATAGTTAAGTTGATTGCCTAAGATCGAAGCGATTATCAATAAAATTAATAGCAGCAGGACTGAAAGCGGTTCGCTAGGTTGAGCAGCAATGCTACCGGCAACAAAAAGTAGGGAGTCGCCTGGAAGGAAGGGAGTTATCACTAAACCTGTTTCACAGAAAATAATGAGGAACAGAACTAAATAAGTCCAGGTTCCATAAGTTGAAACAAAATTAAACAAATAGCTGTCGATATGTAAAATGAAATTCAATAGATGCTGTAAGCTTTCCATATTTTCCTGCTTAAACGCTATTTAGACAGCAGTCCATGATACATGATTTAAGATGAATAGTAGACATTCCCTTCTTGAAAGTTTAAAACTAGAAATGTCAAAAGCCCCCTAGGTTAGGCTGCCTTTATGCTGTAATATGGATTTTAGGTTATTTGCTTTTGCTTTGCAGGAGCCTTGCATAGCCTGAGAGAATCTGTAACTCATCCCTAAAGGATATAGGCGCATGATGAAGAGATTTATTCTTTATCAGGGCAGGGTAATTGAATAACGAATCTACAAAGGATTTGGCCATGAGCGATGTGTTAATTGTTGAAGATGATCCTGTTTTACGTGATGCACTCGCAGAGACGATGAATCTTGCCGGGCATTCTTTTTTAGCTGCAAAAGACGGCAAAGAAGCACTTGCCATGCTGGAGCGTCATAGCCCAGCAATCGTATTAACCGATATTCGTATGGATAAAATGGAAGGTCAGCAATTGCTTGCTGAAATACAACGCCGTAATCCTGGTGTACCTGTAATTTTAATGACAGCAAACGGATCGGTAGATGATGCTGTTGCTGCCATGCGTCATGGCGCAGTTGATTATTTACAGAAACCCTTTAGTGCTCATGCCTTAACCGAAAAAATTAATCGCTACATTAAACCGGCTATGACCGAAGATGATAGCCAGCCTGTAGCCCAAGATCCTAAAAGCCAAGCTTTACTTTCAATGGCGTTGCGTGTCGCTCAATCTGATGTAGGCGTAATGATTAGTGGTGAGAGTGGGACAGGCAAGGAAGTGTTAGCCCACTTTATTCATGATCATTCTCCACGTCGCAGTCATCCTTTTATTGCCATCAATTGCGCTGCAATTCCTGAGCAAATGTTAGAAGCAACTTTGTTTGGCTATGAAAAAGGTGCCTTCACTGGTGCTTATAAATCTACTCCTGGAAAATTTGAACAGGCACAAGGGGGCACCTTGTTGCTTGATGAAGTGAGTGAGATGAGTTTAAGTTTGCAAGCGAAATTATTGCGTGTCTTGCAAGAGAAAGAGGTGGAGCGTATAGGTGCTACTAAATTAATCAATTTAGATGTACGAGTTTTAGCAACCTCTAACCGAAATTTAGTTGATGAAGTGAAAGCCGGTCGTTTCCGGGAGGATTTGTTTTATCGCTTAAATGTTTTTCCTCTGTATTGGTTACCACTTAGAGAAAGAACATGCGATATTATTCCTTTGGCAAACTATTTGATACGACGCCATTGTCAAAATCACTATCCTTTGATCCCTGCCCTGAGTGAGGAAGCCAATAAAGCATTGTTAGATTATACTTGGCCAGGTAATGCCCGTGAGCTGGATAACGTGGTACAACGCGCTTTAGTACTACAGTCAAGCGGTATTATCCAAGTCTGTGATTTACAATTACCGGCTGAGGATACTGAAGATGCAAGCCCTAAAACTGATAAAAGCGATGGCCTAAGCGATGATAAAAGTCTCCAAAATCATGAGTTTGATTTGATTGAAAAAACCTTAAAAGCGCACAATGGAAATAGACAAGAAGTAGCTGCTATTTTAGGGGTCAGTGAACGAACCTTGCGCTACAAGTTAGCTAAAATGCGGGAAGAGGGATATGTTGTCTAATCGACAAAGACTTTTTTAGACTAATGAATCTAATGTGGCGGAGAATATCAGATTCTTTCAGCAGAAAAATGCTGAAAGAATCTGCGTCGTACAGGAAAGAAATAGCTAGGTACACAGAAAAAAATGGTATAGTACAACCTCCGCCAATAATTAGACAAAACGCATTGACTATTTTTTTAAAACGATGCTGGGTGCTCATTGCTTGCTTGATAATTGCAGCAGCTATTATCTCCAGCTTTTTTCGAGCGCTAACTCCCTTCGCCAAACAATATAAAGCTGAAGTTGAACAGCATTTATCAACAGTTTTTGGTGAAAAAGTTTCTATTAAAACGATGGAAACAGGGTGGTATTGGTTTGAACCGGTCGTTAAATTAAATCAAATAAGCATCTCAGATGGTAAAGAAAGGGGTGTTAAACTAGCCAATTTATTGATTGGTATTGATATCCTTAGCTCTCTCTGGCATTGGCAAATTCAACCTGGGATTTTATTAATCGAAGATTTGCATCTAGGGCTTCATCAAGAGAATGGTTCTTGGCAAGTTGATGGAATAGACGGTCTTGATAATCATAAATTAAATTGGGATCTTGCCACTTTAGAACCCATATTTGCATGGATTTTAGGTCAGCAAAAAATCATTATTAGAAATCTTTCAGCCGACGTCTATATGCAAGATGGAACGCTTATTCCACTTTCAAAACTTAAACTAAAGATTGCAAATCATGCAGGGCATTATTATGTAAAAGGAAAAGGAAGTCTTCTGCAAAATACCGCAACTAATTTCCAATTGCTTGCTGACTTAGTTTTAGATCCCTATGCCTTAAATAAAACCAAAGGCCATGTATTTTTCTCTGTCCTACATCTGCTACCCGCTCAGTGGCAGGGTTTTGCACCCCATTTTCGTTATCAAGCAGAAGATGGGCAAGGTAATTTGCAGCTTTGGATTGATCTCGCTAAAGGACAGCCACAAAATGTACAAGCCAGCTTGCGTCTTCATCATTTGATCTGGCTTGATAAGCAAACTCAAAAAAAACAACTCGTTAAGACTTTCAAAGCAAATTTGGCTTGGAAACCGACAGAAGATGGTTGGCTCTTAACAGGTGATCAGGTCCATTTAGGATTAGGTGATACACGTTGGCCAGAAAATTCCTTTATGCTTCGTTATAAAAAAGAGAGTCAGGATTACTTTGTTTTTGTAAAAAATATTCTGCTTGAACCATTAGTGGCTTCCTCTCTGACTTGGCCAGAAGCGCTAAAGCCCATAATAGCGAACAAACCTCACGGCCACTTTCGAGATACGCAGATTCAATTTAAATCCTCTAGCCTAAATTATATCCTTACCCGTTTCTCGGATTTTGGATGGCAGGAACACTATGGACCTGGCTTTGATAATCTTTCTGGAGCATTCTATTGGCAACCTAAGGAAGGGCGACTGGAATTAGCTGGCGAAAAAATCTTAATTAATCAAAAAAAACAAAAACCTATTACTATCTCTGATCTTAAGGCAGCCTTTGATTGGCAAGAAGCTAGCGATGGTTTGCGTGTTAATATCGAGCGTTTGGTTCTTAATCATCCCAATCTTTCATTAGATATCAAAGGCAAAGTCGACAAGATAGCAACAAATTCCTCTGGCCAAGTTAATTTGAAGGCAGTTTTTTCTGGAAAGAACATAGATATGCTGCTGCCTTATCTGCCAGAAAAACAGTTAAAACCCAAGCTCGAGGCATGGCTAAAACGGGATGTGAAGCGTATTGGTGAGCTTAATGGCGATCTAATAATCAATGGCTCAATTGCCGATTTTCCCTACGATAAACAAGCCGGTGAATTTGAAATTAATACTCAGGTTAAAGGTGTGGATTTGTTTTTTTCGCGGGATTGGCCGCTAGTTAAGAACATGGCAATGAGTTTGCGTGTTAATAAACGGGATTTGGCAGCAGATATTGTATATGCAAATCTAGCGGAGATGACGAGTTATAAGAGCTCTATACGAATTAACGATATGGGTTTAGGCCGAGAAATATTAGATCTCCGTACCCATTTTGATCTCAAGGCTGGTAAGGCATTGTCTGCGCTTATGGCTACACCTTTAAATAAGAAACTATCCGCTTTATCGATTTTAGAAATGAAAGGCTTGCTAGGACTCGATCTTCAACTAGAAGCACCCCTTTATCCTGAAGATGACAATATTTTAGCCTTTGGTAATCTTAGTTTTCATAATAACCAGCTCAAAGTTCATCACAGTATGGATGATATTGAATTAAATAATTTAACGGGATGGTTGCAATTTAATCAATCGGGCATTATCGATTCTAAGTTGTCAGCGCAACTATTTAATAGTCCAGCTAATCTGGTCATTACATCAATCCTTAAACCAATTCCTTCTACCCAAGTAAAAATCGAAACTCTAGCAACAGCAGAGATGTTAAACAAGAAATTAAAACTACCGATATCCTCTATACTTCATGGTTCAGCCTGGATGCAATCTACTTTTCAACTGACTGATGATCCTAATGATTTAGATCACCTTCACCTACAAACCGCGCTAGATGGACTCAGCATTGATTTACCTCCACCGCTTGGCAAAACAGCAGAAGCAAAAACACCCTTGACTTTAGATATTGATTTTAATCCCCAAAAAGCGCTGAGAATGCGGTTAAATTACGAAAATCGCCTAAGTTCAAACCTATGGTTTTCTCGATCTAAAGGTGCACTAAAATTTAAAAAAGGCGAGATTCGAATAGGCTCTGGCTTGGCAAAAAAACAAAATCGAGAAGGGTTAAAAGTTATAGGTTCTCTAGCTTCTTTTGATTTACAGAACTGGCTTGATGCACAGGCGAAATTGCCCACAATCCAAGATAAGTCGATGCTATCTACGGCACTGAATTCGATTGATCTTGAATTTTCTATAGCTAAAATTTGGAAAGAAAATTATAAGGACTTGGCTTTAAAGGCTATAAAATTAGATGAAGACGATTGGTCAATTCAATTGAAACACGAAAGGTTGGCAGGCACCTTACGTTATCAATTAGGCTCAAATACTTTGAGTGGAGAGTTTGATAGAATACATCTCGAAAATAAGCTTGCTGATAATAAAACTGCGCTGATGAAACCCTCGACTTTAAAACCAAGCGATATTCCAAACCTTGATTTACGTATAGCTTCGTTTCAGCTGGGTGCTACAGACTTAGGCGATATTAGTCTTAAAACCAAATCTTCATCGAAACTCTGGCAACTTGATTATTGTAAAATCAAATCTCCTTCCTATCTCCTCAATGTAAAAGGGGAATGGAAGCAAGAGAGCGAGGTTAATGTAACCAATTTTCAAGCTGATATGAAAATTGTCGATCTGGCAAAGAGTTTAGAGCAATGGAAAATTAATCCTGGCGTTGAAGCGAAACGAGGTGATGTGCAATTTCAGGGCGGTTGGGATGGTTCGTTGCCCGATTTTCAGTTGGCAAAATTAAATGGGCAGATGAAAATAGATTTGATAAATGGGCGGATAACTAATTTGAGTCCTGAAACAGAGGAAAAAATAGGTTTAGGCAAGCTTTTAAGTATTCTTAGCTTACAAACCTTACCAAGGCGCTTGAAATTGGATTTCAGTGATTTATCTAAAACTGGCTATAGCTTTGATAAATTCCAAGGCAACTTTGATATTAGCAACGGTATCATGAATACCCAGGACAGCCATATTGATGGCCCCGTAGCTTATGCATCGATAAAAGGAAACCTTGATATTGCTAAACAGTATTTTGATGTTGATTTAAAAGTTTCACCGCATATTACTGCAAGCCTTCCGGTTGTTGCTACGATTGCAGGCGGCCCAATAGCGG
Organism: Tatlockia sp.; assembly: GCA_013697645.1. Taxonomy (GTDB): domain Bacteria; phylum Pseudomonadota; class Gammaproteobacteria; order Legionellales; family Legionellaceae; genus Tatlockia. The sequence goes on from JACCWL010000323.1 coordinate 6,353, forward strand.
GCCTTGCAACCTGGGTAGTCTCAAAGATTATTAACCAGGAAATGCATAAAGTGAGTGGCTACTCTTATAAAATTACCGGACCTTGGAAACAACCCGTGGTGCAACAAGTGACTATTATTAAAAAACAACGAGTTCCTCTTCGATGATAATGAGCGGCAAGGTTCAAGGTGATGCTAAGGTTTCAAGAATCGATAGATTTAGTTCACTAGAAAGAAATGTCAGGCCAGGGCGCCAACCTACGTTTAATTGAAAGTGTAGGTCTGGCCCCTGGGCTTAGCTGCTAACGCTCGAAGGATTATCTGTGGAACAGTACCGTAGGTCGGCGCCTCTGGCCCGACATTGGGAGAACGGGTAAGAACTGTTGGGCCAGGAGCGCCTGCCTTCGAATGCTGGCCACTTGACCCGACATTTCTCCAGTGGAACAAAGTACTTAAAAGGATATTGGTATGTGGGAGACACTGTTTAAGCGCTATTGGCTTGTAGCAACTCTAAAGGAAAGCCCTGCAAATACGCCTTATTCGCCCGTATTAATGGCGAGTGCTTCCCTTTTATTTTTCATCCTCATCATTTTGCAATGGTATCTTGCAGACATTAAGCAAACTTTTAATTTTGCAAGCTCAATTCTGGCAGCTCTTACCTTGCTTTGTTCTTATTATGTATACACTTTTGTATTGCTTAAGATCTTTCGCAAAGCAAATAGAACCCTGCAAACTTTGACAGCCTTGCTAGCTAGTCACATAATTGTTCATTTATTTGCCTTTCCTTTATTAGTGATCACCCCAATGCTTGCAAAGGCGGATATGAGGCAGGTTGTTATTCTCATTTTTGGTGTTTTGTATTTGGTTTTTACTTTAATATTAACAATCTGGCAATTTGTAGTAACTGTCCATATTTACAAACAAGCACTTGAATTGGATAATTTAGGCGCTTTACTGGCTAGTTTGGGTTTACTTGCTTGTAATATCTTGACTGTTTCATTTTGGCAATGAGAGTAACCTTATGCATTTACATATTTTAGGTATTGGTGGCACTTTTATGAGTGCCTTAGCTTTGCTGGCTAGAGATGCGGGTCACAAGGTGACGGGTTGTGATGCCAATTGCTATCCACCAATTAGTGATTTGCTTCAAGCAAAAGGAATTGAATGGACTGAAGGCTACGACGATGTTACTAACGCTTTGCAAGCTGATCAGGTCATTGTTGGTAATGCAATTAAAAGAGGAATGCCAGTGCTAGAAGCTGTGCTTAATGCGGGTAAAAATTACAGTTCCGGGCCACAGTGGCTTGCTGAAAATATATTGACGCGTTATCGTGTGCTTGCAGTTTCAGGAACCCACGGAAAAACAACTACGACCACCATGTTGGCTTTCATTTTAGATCAAGCAGGCAAACAACCCGGGTTCCTTATTGGTGGAATTGCTCCAAATTTCAATACGAATGCCCAATTAGGAAAGGGCGAATGGTTTGTCATTGAAGCTGATGAATACGATTCTGCCTTTTTTGATAAACGACCCAAATTAATGCATTACCGTCCTGAGGTTGCGATTTTAAATAATCTTGAATTTGATCATGCCGATATTTATGCAAACCTTGCGGCAATTCAGCAACAGTTTCATTACTTCTTAAAAACAATTCCAGCTAAGGGTGTGATTATTAAACCCCGTGATGATCAAGCGCTAAATGAAGTGATTGAGCGTGGACTTTTTTGCCATCTCGATGATTTAGCATTCGATGGTGATGCAAGATGGCGCGCCGAATTGCTTGATTCAAGTGGGCAGTCTTTCCGTGTATGGCACCAGGGGCAGGCGGTTGCTGAGGTTAACTGGCCCTTAATTGGTCAATTTAATGTGGAAAATGGTCTTGCAGCCCTAGCTGCTAGTTTCCATGTCGGTGTGGATATCAACCAGGCTGCCAAAGCTTTAGCGGAATTTAAACCCGTCAAACGCCGTTTAGAAGTAAAGTCAAATAGTCATGGCATCACTGTCTATGATGATTTTGCTCATCATCCTACAGCCATTACAAAAACAATTTCTGCCTTAACGCAAAGCGGCCGCCATAAACGCATCTTTGCCGTGCTTGAATTTGCATCTTACACGATGAAAACAGGCGTTCACAGCAAAGCAATGGCCAAAGCGCTAGCACCCGTCGATGGAGCTTATATATTAAATCCAGAACAGTTTGATCTTGCCAATGTAGCTAAGGATTGGTCATGTCCACATCAAATCTTAGCGAGCACACCGGAAATTGTTGATGCTTTGGCTGGAAATCTGCGAAAAGGAGATGCTGTGTTGATAATGTCAAATCGCGGGTTTGGTAATATTTACCAACAATTGATCGATAGAATTGATTCACTTTTTTGATTCACCAGATTACGTCATCCTGAACATAGTGCAGCATCTCCTAAAATCGCCACAAATGGAGATCTCTCACTGCGTTTGTGATAATGAAATATCAAGCTAATAAACTATATAAAGAAGATAAAACCACCTGAGGTTTAATCGTTTCAAGGCAAGCGGGTTTAGATTGAGACTCACCTTGGAAGTTGCATTTTGAGCTTGAGCAGGGTGAGCAGGAGGGCGCATTGGCGGTTAAATGAATTTGCTTGCTCCCTAGTGTTCCGCAGAGTTTTGGATCTGATGAGCCATAGATGCAAACATTAGGAATATTAAGCATGGCCGCCATATGGGCAAGTCCAGTATCAATACTAACAGCCGCCACTGCGCGTGATAATACACTTGCTTTCTGAGCTAGATTCAATATTGGTAATAGATGAATTCGTGGACTGTCATTTTTTAGTCGGAGGGCACGCGCTTTTTCTTCATCACTCCACCAAGGAATCATAACATCGTAATCTCTGCGAACCAGATCTTGAATCACTTCATGCCAGTAGGGTTCAGGCCATAGTTTGTTAGCGCTGCTTGAGATGGGTATTGCCATAATGAATTTGTCGGGAAGCGCGAAGTTCAAAGCCGGTAAGTTTGCTTTATTTACCCCATAATCAGCTTGCGTTTTTGGAAGTTCATAGCTAAGAAATCCAGCCATTATTCGACGTACGCGCTCGGCATGATTTTGCATGCGATTCATAGGCATTTTTTTATGATAGGCAAAATGCGCCCCATACTCATGTACTGATTTTCCATCCAGACCATGCCTTGTTCCTTTGGCAAACAGAGAGATAACTGCACTTTTAATATTAGATTGCATATCGATGACCATGTCATAGTCTTCAGAGCGCAATTCCTTTACAAAATGAGTGACTTCACCAGATCTAAATGCCTGCCATTTATTTTTTTTCCAGCGACGGTAGGGAACCACAATGGTTTTAGCAACAGAAGGGTGAAAACGCGGGATTTCTTGGAAGGACTCATCGGCTATCCAATCAAATTGAATTCCAGGTCTTGCCTTAGCTGCATCGGTTAAAGCGGGTAAAGTTTGAATCAAGTCACCCATTGAAGTTAGTTTAACAATTAAGATTTTTTTCTTAAAACTTTGCACTTCTTCAACCATTTGCTGGACTCACTTACAGAAAGCGGGAAATTTTAATTGATCCCTTAAAGATACACAAGCTTATGCATTTATCGAGAGCCAGCGCAGCGACTGAGGTGAGCTAGATGCCGTCGAGAAAAATATCAAATTAATGTAGGTCGGCGCCCCTGGCCCGACAATGG
>JACCWL010000046.1 GCA_013697645.1 Tatlockia sp.
CCACGTTTAGTGATCTCAACTATAGATATGCAAACTGTATTAAAAAATTGGAATCGGGTGGCCTCAATTGAAGAACTTGCTAAGGATAGGGTGAGTTATCAAAAAGAAAAGCAACCTGTGCTTGCACTTCATGAACTTCCACAAAATGATATTCAACTCTGGGTCAGTGAAAACTGGCAGCATTTGTTAGGACTTAAGGCAATTGCTTTGCATGACAATTTTTTTGCAATTGGAGGGCATTCGCTAGCGGCTGTGCAATTTGTAACAAAAATAAAAGAAATTTTTAATGTTAAAACCCATGTTATGAATTTGTATGAGTTGCCGACCTTGCAACAATTTAGCGAATTTTTGGAAAAACAGATCAAACAAAAACAAGAAAAAAATCAGATTTCGATCCTTTGATTTTTTAATCTCTTTAAAGATTAAGAAAGGAATTTAGTTAATGACAAACCAAAATCTATGGCAGCTATTTACCACCTCAGCAGTCAACAATTCGCATAAGCTTGCCTGCGTCGCTGGCGAACACACTTTAACTTATGAGCAATTGCTTGAAGAAGTGTATGCCTATATGGAATTCTTACAGAATGAAGGTGTGAAGCCAGGCTGCCGTATTGCTATTATGTTGCCAAGGACTGAGCAACTCCTTATCGCTTTATTGGCAATTATTGGATGTGGTGCAACCTATGTTCCCCTGGATAATCATTATCCCCAATTTCGGCAGGACGCAATACTTTCAGACAGCGGCTCTAGGTTTTTTATCAAAGGTGAAAGGGGTAATTCCGCTCTAGTAAAACATTTGCCTCCTCCCAGCGGCGATAAATTAAAAAATTTAGTAAGTCCTGTAAAGCTGAACAGCTCTGATTTGGCCTATATTATCTACACTTCTGGTTCTACAGGACTTCCCAAAGGAGTCATGATTAGTCACGGAAATGTAAGTGCACTCCTAGACTGGGCGCTTAGTGTTTTTAAACCGGAAGAACTAGCTTACACGCTTGCAACAACTTCGATTTGCTTTGATTTATCTATTTTTGAACTGTTTCTACCCCTAGCGGCTGGGGGGTGTATCGTACTTATAGATAATGCCTTAGCCCTTATAAATAATAAAATCAAATATCCGATTACAATAATTAATACAGTGCCTTCGGTTATGGAAGTACTAGTCAATTCCGCTGCGATTCCAGATTCAATTAAGACAATTAATCTTGCCGGTGAAGCCTTACAACAATCCCTTGTTAACTCTCTCTATGACCATAGTCGGGTGGAGAAGGTTTACAATTTGTATGGACCCACCGAAACAACAACCTATTCCACTTTTTACTTAGTAGAAAAAAATTCTGAGCGGGTCGCTGTTCCTATCGGCAAAGCCATTGCAGATACCAAAATCTACTTATTAGATGAGTCGCAACAACCAGTGCCTAAACTAGCTCGCGGCGAGATCTACATTTCAGGTAAAGGGGTGTCGCAAGGATACTGTAATCGAGAAAAAGAAAATCTAGAACGGTTTGTTAGCTTGGAAATCAATGGGGAGTCAATCAAATTATATCGTACAGGTGACCTTGCAAAACTAAATCATGCCTCAGAGTTGGTCTACCTTGGTCGTAAAGATGAACAGATTAAAATCCGTGGTTTCCGTGTTGAACCCGGTGAAATTGTCTCTGCCTTAAAACAACAATCTAACATCGAGCATGCCTATGTTATAACCCATCCTGAGATTGATGCAGGGCAACAGCTAATTGCTTATGTGGTTACTAAGAATAAAAATGAAAGTTTAGATAGAGAGCAGTTAGTCAGTTGGTTAAGCGAACGCTTAGCTGATTACATGATCCCGAACTATTTTATTCAACTAGCTGCTTTACCACTTAACTCGAATGGAAAAATTGATCGCGGCCAATTGCCATTGCCAGGTCCAATCAAAACGTCAACCGATGAGCTACATAGTGCTCTGGAGAGTTCCTTAGTTGAGATTTGGCAAACCCTATTAAGAAAAAATACTATTTCGCGCGAGGATAATTTCTTTTATATCGGTGGTCATTCTCTGTTAGCCGCGCTTTTGCAGTCCAAAATTCAAGATTTATTTAAGGTCGAATTTAAACTTGAAGAAATTTTTGCCTATCCAAGTGTTGCCGAACAAGCCAAATTAATTAATGAAAGGCAGCTAAAATGTACCCTTGCACCCTCCCAATTTGAGACCCTTCCTCGGCCAGACAACCTTCCATTATCTTACAGTCAGCAACGTCTCTGGTATCTCCAGTATGCGGAAGCGGAAACGCCCATTTCCAATATACCAATAATGATTAGAATTCATGGCAAATTAAATCTTAGGGCGCTTACTCAAGCTTTTAAAAGCATCATTCAACGGCATGAGATTTTGCGAACTACCTATCACTCGGCTAATTTTCAAATCGTACAAGTGGTACAGGAGACTTTTGATTTTACTATTAACTCTCTGGCATGTTTACCAGCTGATTTGTCGCGACTACTCGCTTTAGAAGCAAATAAAAAATTTGATTTGACGAAAGATTTGATGATTCGGGCAGCGTTCTATGATCTGTCAGAGGGCCAATCTGTGTTGATGATCACCCAACACCATATTGCATCCGATGCCTGGTCGTTGAATATTTTGATGCGAGAATTATCCACCTATTACCATGCATTTCACCGAGGCTTGTTAGCGCCTCAATTACCTCTTCCCCTGCAATATGCTGATTTTAGCTGTTGGCAGCGTCTCCACCTCAAAGATGATGTTTTGCGTAGGGAATTGGAATTTTGGCAAAAGCAGTTAGAGAACGTACCAGAGACGATTCGACTACCCTATGATAAATTACGTTCCGAACATCAAAGCTATCAGGGTGAATTTTACCGTTGGAATTTGCCTACAAGCCTTGTCGCAGAATTACGCGAACTAGGCAACCGTAATCACTCTACTTTATTCATGGTATTGCTCACAGGGTTCAACTTATAGCTGCATCGTTATACGCAGCAAAATGATTTTTGTGTCGGCATCCTTTCGGCTAATCGTCCTTTCAGTGAACTGGAAAACACCTTGGGTTTTTTTGTAAATACCTTAGTTACCCGCAATCGAGTTGATTTAAATCTCACCGGTCGCAACTTGTTAGGTCAGGTACGCCAAACGGTTCTAGAATGCTTATCGCATCAAGCGCTGCCCTTTGACAAGTTGGTTGAAGCCTTGTGCCCTGACCGAAAGGTAGGCCGTCATCCTTTCTTTCAAGTGTTGTTTAGCTTACAAAACTCGCTAGAGGCTAATCTTGAACTCGATGATTTATCCCTTGATGTATTGGAATATGATAGAAATATATCCAAATTTGATCTTAGCTTGTCGCTGGTCGAACAAAAGGAAGGTCTTTCAGCTATCTTCGAATTTAATACCGATCTTTTCTATAAAGAAACGATTGTGCGCCTGACTGCGCACTATACACAGATACTGAAATCCTTAGTCAGCAATCTTGATTCTCCAATCGGTGATATCAATTTGCTAACGCATCAAGAACGCCAACTCTGGTTGAGGGATCTTAATGCGGTAAATCACGACTACCCCAGTTCGGCTACCATCGGACAGCTATTTGCAGAGAGTGTAAAAAATTATCCAACCAAAACAGCCATTATAGCTTTAGACAAACATTGTACTTATGCTGAACTTGATGTTGAATCAAGCCAATTAGCTCATTTATTAAAAGAATATGGCATTGGCGAAGGGTCTAATGTGGGGTTGTTGCTACCCCGTAGTTTGGAGATTATTGTCGCTATGCTTGCGGTGCTTAAAGCGGGTGGTTGCTATGTGCCCCTGGATCCCTTAGCGTCAACAGAACGCTTAAATTTCATTCTGCAAGATGCCAATATTAACCTTGTGTTAAGCCTGTCGGATTTTGTTGACCATCTACCTTCATCCTCTGATTTTCATACGCTAATGCTAGATTGCGAAAAAGTGGATCACTACCCTATAGAGCCACCAGCCGGTCTCGCTACATCCAGCAGTCCTTGTTACATCATGTATACCTCAGGTTCGACTGGAAAACCCAAAGGGGTTATTGCTCAGCATCAGGGTGTGGTGAGACTTGTAAAGAACACGAATTATGTCTGTCTTGATGCAGAGCAAATACTTTTGCAACTAAGTCAGTTGATCTTCGATGGAGCGACCTTTGATATCTGGGGTAGTCTGCTTAATGCAGCGACCTTAGTGTTGATGCCGGATGGCTTGGTCGAACTAACTAAGGTAACCGATTTAATTGCAAAGCACGGTATTACTACCCTCTTTGTAACAACCCAATTGTTCAATACCTTAGTGGATTACAAATTGGCGCAATTGAGCCCCTTAAAACAACTATTGTTTGGTGGCGATGTGGCCTCGCTTTATCATGTTGAGAAATTCAAACAGACCCATCGGCATTGTGCACTCTCTAATATTTATGGACCTACAGAGTGCACAACTTTTGCTTTGAGTTATTTAATCCCAGATCAATTTGATAAAACCCGACCCCTACCTTTAGGGAAACCCATTTCCAATACCAGCGTTGTAATCCTCTCGGAAAATAAACAGGTAGTGCCTCTTAATGTTAGCGGTGAAATTTGTTTGGCGGGTCCCGGCCTTGCAAAAGGATATCTCAACCAGCAGGAGTTGACTGAAGAAAAGTTCATCCCTAATCCCATCCCCGAAATAGTATCCGAACGTCTCTATCGGACTGGTGATCTAGGGGCTTATCGCGAGGATGGGCAGATTGTGTTTCTTGGTCGTATAGATTATCAAATCAAACGGCGTGGGTATCGCATTGAACTGGCGGAAATTGAACAAGTTTTGCGTGAACAAAAAGAAATTGTCGATGCAATTGTATTGCTGCAAAAACCAGAAGATTTATTAGTCGCTTATATTATTCCAAGGCCAGGATATGTCCCGACTTTAGCAGCCCTTCGCCAAGCTTTATCCCATCGCTTGCCCAATTATATGTTACCTGATCTCATAGCTCTTTTGAGCGAATATCCTCTGACCAACACGGGTAAGATTGATAAAAATTCTTTGCTAAAACAAAAGGTTACCCATAATTTTACACCAGTAGAAAGGGTCGTTGACAATAAGCTCGCTACTATCATTCACCAGATTTGGGCAAAGGTGTTGAACGATGAGGAAGTTACTTTTGAAGATAATTTTTTTGAAATTGGTGGTAACTCACTAAAGATTATCCATGTCCTTGACCATTTGCAGACCCATTTTGCTGATGCCCCAAGCTTACTCGCTAAATTGGATATTACGGCTTTGTTTCAATATCCCAGTATTATGAGCCTCGCCAATTATTTAATAAGCGAAGCTGAACCAATATCGATAGATAAAGAAACCAGACGCAATATTAATCGGCGAAATAAACGTAAAGAGACGAGTTTGTAATATGCAAGATATTAGAGAAGAAGATATCGCAGTAATTGGCATGGCAGGACGGTTTCCTGGTGCTAAGACCTTAAGCGAATTTTGGCAAAACCTTTGTCTGGGCAAAGAGACTATCCATCATTTTAGTCCTGAAGAATTGCTTAGTGCCGGAGTAGATGCGGCATTGCTTAAACAACCCAATTACGTTAGCGCGAAAGGTATCGTCTCGGATCTTGAGTATTTTGATCATAAATTCTTTGGTCTATCTTTTTTTGATGCAAAAATTTTAGACCCGCAACATCGCCTATTCTTAATGTGTGCCTGGGAAGCTCTAGAAAATGCAGCCTATGTACCCAAAGATAAAAATCGGGTGGGCGTATTTGCAAGTAGTAGTCTGAGTTTATATTTGCTTAAAAATATCTTGAGCAACCAAGAACTCCTACAAAACGTAGATGAATATCAGCTTTTGCTAGGCAATGACAAAGATTTTCTAGCAACCCGAGTTTCTTACTTACTCAATTTGCAAGGGCCTAGCGTGAATATCCAAACTGGCTGCTCTAGCTCGCTTGTTGGTGTTCATTATGCTTGTCAGAGTCTTCTCAGCGGTGAATGCGATCTGGCTCTTGCAGGAGGAGTTTCTCTAACCGTTCCACAAACCCAAGGTTATTTATATAAAAAGGAAATGATTGGTTCACCCGATGGCCACTGCTATGCCTTTGATGCCAGGGCCCAAGGAACAGTGAAGTCTAATGGCGTGGGTGTGATCTTACTAAAACCATTGGCTAATGCGCTCAAGGATGAGGATCATATCTATGCTGTGATTCGTGGCACAGCAATCAATAATGATGGAGCTAATAAAGTAGGTTTTACAGCACCTGGTGTAACTCAACAAGCAGCTGTGATAAACGAAGCCTTGCAAATGGCAGATATGGACCCAGAGTGGGTAGATTATATTGAAACCCATGGCACAGGCACAATTTTGGGTGACCCCATAGAAATTGCTGCATTAAAACAAGTTTTTTCTGGTCGGCGAAATGGTGATAAATGTGCCGTAGCCTCATTGAAAACTAATTTAGGCCATTTGGATGTGGCAGCTGGAATTGCTGGATTAATTAAAGCTTGTCTAGCTGTCTATCATGGCAAAATACCAGCCTCGCTTAATTTTTCGACCTTGAATCCCAAAATAAACTTTAGTAATTCCCCCTTTTATGTCAATACCGCCTTAAGAGACTGGCATCCCAAGCAGCGTCCGCGAGTTGCGGGGGTGAGTTCATTTGGTATTGGTGGTACTAATGCTCATATTGTTTTGCAGCAATGCTTGACCGTAAGAAAAACAAGTTGCCTTTCACCTAAGACAGTCCAACTATTATATTTTTCTGCACGTTCGCAATATTCGTTGATGGAAAACATGAACGCTGTCTCAACCCATCTTAAGCAATATCCCGACCTTGCTCTAAGGGATGTCGCCTTCACCTTAGAAAAGGGTCGAGAACTAATGCCTTATCGTTTTGCTGTGGCAATCAGTGATCAAAATGAATTACAGAGTCAGATCAATAGCCTAACAGGGAAGCATTTATCAGCAGTTAAAACATCTCCCCCTGTCGTTTTTATGTTTTCTGGACAAGGTAGTCAGTATCCTGGCATGGCGAGACAATTGTATGCAATGGAGCCTCATTTTCGCGACGCATTAGATGAATGTCTATGCGCCCTAGGGCAGTTTATGCAAGGGGATTTGCGCCAAATTCTTCTGGCTGAAGGAGCAGATGCGAACCAATTAAAACAGACAGAAATTACACAACCGGCCTTATTTGCCATTGAATATGCACTAGCTAAAACCTACTTGGCCTTTGGGGTGAAACCTGTGGCCTTAATAGGTCACAGTGTTGGAGAGTATGCTGCTGCAGTACTGGCTGAAATATTTACTCTAAAAGATGCTGCACGTTTGATTGTAGGGCGAGGCCGCTTAGTACAAAGTTTGCCTGAAGGATCTATGTTGGCTCTATTCGCAACTGTCGGAAAAGTTGAACAGATCTTGCCTTGTGAGCTTGATATTGCTCTTATCAATGCACCCAACTTAACTGTAGTTTCCGGTAAACGTGCTGCGATTGAAGCCTTTGCAATTCGATTAAAAGAGGAAGGTATTCGTAACCAAATATTGCACACTTCACATGCTTTCCATTCTCGGATGATGGATAAAATCTTAGCTGAGTTTGCCTCTCTAGTTGCAGAGCTAAAACGTTCCCCCCCTAAACTCCCCATCGCTAGCAATGTGTCGGGTGACTGGATGACAGTCGATGAAGCACTTAGTGTTGATTATTGGGTAAAACAATTACGTCAAACAGTCAATTTTTCCCAAGGTCTTGCCACTGTGGAAAAACGTTATTCGCCTGTCTTCATTGAAATAGGACCTGGCCGTACTTTGCAAAATTTATCCTTAAACCAAGGGATCACTAAGGCTTTTAATTCATTACCCCAGAACTACGAAGAAAAACACGATCAGCAGGTTTTTCTAAATACCCTGGCACAACTTTGGAATCTTGGTGTAAATCTGACATCGGTTACCTCTGGTCAAAGTATACCTTTGCCTAGTTACCAATGGCAGTTAGAACGCTGTTGGATTGATCCCGTTTTGAATACTCAAGTGAGCCCCATAAGCTTAAATGAGGCAGAAGAAGAGGTAGATCCAAAGACCGTGGTCAAAGAGGCTTGGAAATCCGTATTAGGTTTAGAAGATGTGCTTGAGCATGATCATTTCTTTTCGCTAGGAGGCAGCTCCTTGGCAGCAATTCAGCTCATAAACCAGATGCCCTTAACTTTGCAAAAGCATCTCAATGTGGTTCATGTTTATCAATATCCAAGGTTCAGCGATTTTATCCAGTACATACAAACCTTAGGCTCAGAAGATAAACCTTCTAGGGATAACAACGACGATCGTCAAGCTGAGCTCTCTCTATTCACCTCTCAGAAGGAACTATAATGACTTTGTACTACTTACGTTCAAATGCCATAGCAGAGCCTATGGTCAATCGTTGGTATGCATGGCCTATGCTTATTTCTCCGGCGACTGCTGCACTAATTACCTTAAATGCGCATATCAGTATTATGCAATCTTACGTACGCATGCCGAAAATGCATGAAGCTGCGGTCAAGAATGCAAAGATGCGTGGAGGTCCCTTTATTGATTTTAGTGGCGAAAATAAAGTGGAAGAAGTGCAGTCTTGTCTCGATGTTATTGAGGCCAATTGCTCACACATTTTAGAATTTGCCAGAGCTCTCAAAGAATTAAATCAACTCGTTCAGGGAGCAGCAGATGGTCATTCCCTTATTCCGTTGTATGAGCAGATCCCCCCCATTTTGAAAGGGTATATTGAGTTAGTTTATGATTTGAATAACCATCCGAGCTATCGCCTTCTGGAAGCCTTGCTTTATCGAAGCCCCTATTATAACGAGAAAGGTCAAGAAATCTTGTTGTCTACTATTAATGGTGATCACCGTTCATTTGTACTGTCAACGCCGCGTGTTTCAATCAACAATGAATTAATTTGGAAAATTCCCTTTGCAGATCCTGCGCTCGATACGTTTTTTTCACTACGTGAAAAAGGAAGGACGAAGGAAGCATTAGAGGAATTTTATCAAGCACACTTTGACAATAATGAGCATAATTATAAATTGTTCTGGTCATTGATGACGACAGAAAAACCAAAAATAAATCCGAGCAATAAACAATATACCGGCGAGGGTATTCGTATTCGTTATATGGGGCATGCTTGCCTGTTAATTGAGTCTAAGCATACTACTATTCTCATCGACTGTATGGTGAGTTATGGTTATGAAACGGAGATCAAACGCTTCACTTTTGATGATTTACCCGAACGGATTGATTATGTCCTTCTCACTCACGCGCACCAAGACCATGTCCTGCTCGAGCACCTACTTCAGTTGCGTTATAAAATTCAGACTATTGTTGTGCCAAAAAACATACCCGGAGCAATTCAGGATCCATCGCTAAAGTTGATGTTCAAACAATTAAATTTTAAACAGGTTATTGAACTGGATGAGTTGGAAACGATTGTCTTGCCTGAGGGTGAATTAATCGCTCTTCCATTTTTTGGTGAGCATGGTGATTTGCATATTAATAGCAAGCTAGCTTACGCCCTAAGGCTACAGAATAAGACCATGTTATTTGCTGCTGACTCTAATAATCTGGAACCGATGTTATACGCCCATCTCCAACAGGTGATTGAAAAATTTGATCTTATTTTTCTCGGCATGGAATGCGATGGAGCCCCTATGTCTTGGTTATATGGGCCTCTCTTCTCTAAACCAATCTCTCGTACGATGGATCAATCCAGACGTTTAAATGGCTCAGACTCAGATAAAGCGATGGATATTATTCGACGTTTTGATTGTAAAGAAGTGTATATCTATGCGATGGGACAAGAACCTTGGTTAGGGTATATCACGAGCATTGAATACAGCTTAGATTCAAGACCCTTGACCGAATCAGATCGCCTAATGCAATTGTGCCACTTAGAAAATCGTATTGCGGAGCGACCCTATGCTTACAAAGAAATCCATTTAAATTGAGTAATTAGAAATGACTAATACCTGGCTGCAATTAAGACAAACCTCCCAACTAGCCAAATTTAATCTCCTGTGTTTTCCCTTTGCCGGTGGTTATGCAGAATCTTTTCTTCCTTGGCGTAAGTACTTGCCTCCTGATTTTCAATTATGCCCTATCCAGTTACCAGGGCGATCTTATCGTTGGCAAGAACCCGTTTACACCGACATTCAGCTCTTGCTGAATGCCATGTTGCCAAGTCTTCTGCCTTTACTACAGGAGCAACCCTATCTGATTTTTGGCCATAGTATGGGCGGTTACATTGCTTATGAGTTTAGCAAAGCGCTCGTTAGCCGAGGGCTTCCTCTGCCAAAGTTACTAGTGGTGTCTTCAGTTGCAGCTCCGATGCATTGGTTTTCCCATAAAGCACTCAGCAAGTTAACTCAGAAGGAGTTTTCCGATTTTTTTTTGGATCTCGGGGGTTTTCACCCGGAGTTATTGAAAGATGCAAAATTTATTAATAATCAAATAACTTTGCTCCGGGAAGATATTCGTATATGTGAAAGTTGCGTCTATGCCGAACCCGCGCAATTTCCATTTCCAATTCTTGGCTTAGGGGGTAGAGAAGATGACTATATTCGCATAACTAGCATGGCGGATTGGCAACAAGAAACTCGAGTTGATTTTAATCTACAAGAATTTTCTGGCAAACACTTTTATATGAATGAACATTTGCCGGCGATTTTAAAACTTATTAAAGAAAAATTAAATACAAAAAACGAAGAGGCCCTAACATGTTAGAAGAATTAAATCCTGAAGAAATAATCACGGCATTGGACAATAATCTTAAGGGAAAATTTAGATATTTTCAAACGCAATTATCTGCTATGGAAGTTATTGAAAACCCCGCAACAATTATCATTAACAGTCATGAAAAAACGGATATGTTTAATGTGGTTTGTTGCAACTCCAATCAGATAAGTGAACATGAATTAGTTGAAACAATTAACTATTTTAAACAACGCAATTTGCCCTTTTCATGGTGGGTTGGCTTTGAAAATGAATCGAAGGAATTGATTCCTTTATTAGTAAAAAATGGTCTTAAACAAACAGAAGAAGAATTAGTCATGGCCATTTCATTAAATACAATCGACTTGCCAGAGTTACCTCCTCATTTAAGTATAAAGCGTGTCGAAACTAGTGAAGAAATCAACGATTTTATTCAAGTTTTTAAAGATATAATACCGGATAATCATGAAGCCAAAGCAATTGAAAATTTTTATAAACAGGCGGAATCGATCATCATTTCTGCAGACTCCGCAATCGAATTATATGTGGGATACATTGACAATCAACCAATCAGTACAAGCTCGGTGTTTTTTTCAAAGGATGTCGCTGGGATTTTTGATATTATCGCTTCACCCAAAATACGAGGTATGGGGATTGGCAAAGCGATGACTGTTACAGCAATGAAGGCAGCAGTTCATCGAGGTTATTCCATTTGTGTATTAACAGCGACTGATGATGCCAAGTTTCTCTATACCAAATTAGGGTTTAAACCATTTAAGTTGATGTTTGTTTACAATTAAGTCTTAGAGCTGGCCCTGTAGATAGCATGGGCTTTATGATTTTTAAATATTATCCAAGAAGGTAAAAGAGAGTGGACACTTATTTTGAATGGTCAAAACTTAAAAGATTTCCATGTATTGAGTATGAGGGAAAAGACAATACTCTGCTTTTAGAGAGTCCATCTAATTTAGCTCAAGAAATTTCTGAAATAGAAAAGAAACAATTGATAATAGATTTAGGAAATATTCTTCAGAAAGAGGTGAGTGAAACCGAGCTAATTTCAACTCTTGGTACATTAGGCATTACTCTTAGTGATAATATTTTTTATTTTGCTCTCAATTTAAATGCTGCTGAAACCATTACTTCCTTGTTCAATATTACCGGAGTATTCAAATCGATTATCCATTACACGATGCTTGTTAATGGCATGTTTACGACCACAGCAATGGATCTTGGAAGTGTAATATAGATAGTTTTCTTGTTAATTTAAGAGTATATTATTAATAATTAAATTTACTACACTAGGCAGAGTACGGATGTCAAAACATTATCGCATTGTTTTTGAATGC